>NZ_JBEZDP010000022.1:0-116321 GCF_040648395.1 Micromonospora sp. NPDC049151 | reverse complement strand
AACTGATGGACCAGATGCGTCCGAGCAACGACCTGTGGCGGTCGATGGCCCGGCGCACGATGGCCCGTTGACATACACCGAGCCGGCACTGCCGGCGGCGGGACGCCGGATCAACCCTTGACGCTGCCGGCGAGCAGACCTCGCACGAAGAAGCGCTGGAGGGACAGGAACACGATCAGCGGTACGACGATCGACACGAACGCGCCGGCCGTCAGCCGCTGCCACTCGTTGCCCCGGGTGCCGGCCAGCTCGGCGAGCCGGACGGTCAGCGGGGCGGTCTCGTCGCCGCCGCCCGCGAAGATCAGCGCGACCAGCAGGTCGTTCCAGACCCAGAGGAACTGGAAGATGCCGAACGCCGCCAGCGCGGGCATGATCAGCGGCAGCACGATGGTGCGGAAGATCTTCGGGTGGGTGGCCCCGTCGACCCGGGCCGCCTCCATCAGGTCGCCGGGGAGCTGCGAGATGAAGTTGTGCAGCAGGAACACGGCGAACGGAAGCGCGAAGCAGGTGTGCGCGAACCACACCTGGGCGAACTTCTGCTCGTCGACCAGGTCCCACGCGGGGAGGATCTGCACGCCGGCGACTGTGACCCCGGTGGAGAAGAACCGCAGCAGCGGCACCAGGGCCATCTGCAGCGGCACGATCTGCAGCGCGAAGATCCCGATGTAGACCCAGTCCCGGCCCTTGAAGTTCATCCACGCCAGCGCGTACGCGGCGAGCGACGCGAAGGCCAGCGGGAACAGCACCGAGGGGATGGTGATCGCCAGCGAGTTGATGAAGTAGCTGGCGAGCTGCCCGGAGGAGCCGGAGCTGAACAGCACCTCCTGGTAGTTCTCCAGGGTGAACTGCGGGTTGCTGAAGAACGTCCACCAGCCGGTGGTCTTGATCTCGTTCTCCGGCCGGATCGAGGAGATGAACAGGCCGAAGGTCGGGATCGTCCAGAGCATCGCGATGACGATCGACACGAGCGTGGCGGTACGGCTGTTCAGGCGCTTGCGCACCCGGGCACCCCGGGTGGTCGGCTCGGTGGCCTGGGCGCCGACTCCGACGGTGGGCGTGGCGGTGGTCATCTCAGCCCTCCCGCTGCTTGCGCAGGTTGCGGATCTGGTAGATCACGATCGGGATCACCAGGACGAACAGGAACACCGCCAGCGCCGAGCCCTGGCCGTTCTCCTGGTAGCGGAACGCCTGGTTGTACATCTCGGTCGCGATCACGTTCGTGTCGTAGTTGCCGTTCGTGGCGGTCCGGACGATGTCGAAGACCTTGAGCGTGGCGATCGAGATCGTCACCACCACGACGATCAGCGCCGGCCGGATACTCGGAATGGTGATCCGCCAGAACATCTGCCACGCGGTGGTGCCGTCGAGCCGGGCCGCCTCGACGATGTCGGCCGGGATGGCCTTGATCGCGGCGGAGAGCACCACCATGGCGAAACCGGCCTGGATCCACACCATGATCACAATGAGCAGGAACGTGTTGAGCGGCGAGTCCAGCAGCCACTGCTTCGGTTCTCCGCCCAGGCTCACCACGATCTGGTTGAGCAGGCCGATCTGGTCGCCCTCGCCCCGGTAGGCGTAGACGAACCGCCAGATGATGGAGGCGCCGACGAACGAGATCGCCATCGGCAGGAAGATCAGGGACTTGGCGACCGCCTCGAACCGCGCCTTGTCCACCAGGACCGCGTAGATCAGGCCGAACGCGGTGGCGACCAGCGGCACCAGCAGCACCCAGATCAGCGTGTTGATCAGGACCCGGACGATCGAGTCCTCGGCGAACATCCACCGGTAGTTGTCCAGGCCCACCCAGTTGCTGCTGCTGGAGTCCATGAAGGAGAGCAGCGTGGTGCGGACGGCGGGGACCACCAGCCCGACGGCGAGCAGCAGCAGCGTCGGCAGCAGGAAAAAAAACGCGAACGCGCCCTCGCGCTGCTGCGCGCGCCGGCGGGGCAGCGGCGCGCCGCTCGCCGAGGCGGCGACCAGCTGCGCCTCCCGGCGCCGGGCGAAGTACGAGGGCACCACGTCGAGGAGCAGGAGCAGTCCGCCCACCACCGCGACGAAGGCGATCAGCCCGTACATCAGCATGAGGAACTTCGGCTGCTCCGCCGCGAAGTCGAACTCCATCGACCCTCCTTCAAGGGCTCGGTTGCCAGAGGTGGCCCGGTCCGCGGACGCGGACCGGGCCACCTGCTAGATCACTTCCAGCTGCCCTCGATGTCGTTCAGGACGGAGGTGGTGTCCTTGCCGTTGATCCAGGCCACCATGCCCTTCCAGAAGGTGCCGGCGCCGACCGCGGCCGGCATCAGGTCCGAGCCGTCGAAGCGGAAGACCGTCTTCTCGTCCTGGAGGATGCCCACGGAGAGCTTGTCCACCGGGTTCGGGACGTTGTTGATGTCCAGCTTCTTGTTCGCGGACACCCAGTCACCGATCTTGGCGCGGCTGTTGGCGTACTCGCCGGAGGCCAGGTAGGTCTGCACCGCCTGGACCTCGGGCCGGTCGGCGAAGGCGCCGACGAACTCGCCGCCACCCAGCACCGGCTTGCCCTTGGCCGGGTCGATGGCCGGGAAGTAGAACGCGAAGACGTCGCCGTCCTCGGCCACCGTTGTGCCCTTGGGCCACTGGTTGGCGTAGAAGGACGCCTGGCGGTGCAGCGCGCACTTGCCGGTGGTGATCGGCGTGCCGCCCTCCTGGAAGGCGGTGGTGGAGATGCTCTTGACGCCGCCGAAGCCGCCGTTCATGTACTTCTCGTTCTTCAGGATGGTGCCGGCCCGGTTGAGCGCGTCGGCCACCTGCGGGTCGTTGAACGGGATCTGGTGGGTGGTCCACTTGTCGTAGACCTCCGGGCCGCCGGTGCGCAGCAGCACGTCCTCGATCCAGTCGGTGGCCGGCCAGCCGGTGGCGTCACCGGACTCGATGCCGGCGCACCACGGCTTGGTGCCGCTGGCCGCGATCTGGTCGGAGAGCTTGATCATGTCGTCCCACGAGGTGGGGACGGTCCAGCCCTTCTCCTTGAAGGTCTTCGGCGAGTACCACACGAAGGACTTCACGTTGGAGCCGAGCGGGGCGCCGTAGAGCTGGCCGTTGACGGTGCTGTACTTCAGCCAGTCGGGGGAGTAGTTCTGCTCGGCCATCGCCTTGGTGTCGGCGCCGACCGGCTTGAGCTTGCCCGAGTCGACGAAGCGCTTGAGCAGGCCCGGCTGCGGGATGAAGGCGAGGTCGGGAGCGTTGCCGCCGTCGACCCGGACCGGGAGCTGCGCCTCGAACTCGGCGTTGCCCTCGTGGTCGATCTCGATGCCGGTGCAGTCCTCGAACTCCTTCCAGGACTGGTCGAGGCGGTCGGCCTCGATCTCCCGGATGGAGGAGTAGATGGTCACCTTCTTGCCGTCGTGACCGTCGTACTTCTCGTATGCGGCGCACTCGGCCGATCCGGCCTTGTCGCTCTTCTTGTCGTCGCCGGTGCCACAGGCGGCGACGCCGAGCGCCAGCCCCAGGACGCCGGCGACCGCGAGCGTCTGGCGCGATCTGGCAAACGCCATGCCGATCTCCTTCCTTGCCGGCGCGTGGGGGGATCGAACCCGCGCCGGTCCGATGTCGTCCCCACATGTAAGCGCTTGCATCGTGTCGGGTCCACCCCTGGCCGGACACGGCCCGGTAACAATCCCGAAACCCTGACCCCGGGGGGTGGGCGCGCTCCCACGAATCTTCCCGGGAACGGAACTTTCTGTCAGGATGTCCACAGCATATTGAAGACTTTCAACATGGGAGGCAGTGGATGCGGAAGCGATGGCTCGCCCTCGGGGCGAGTGCGGCGGTCCTGGCGGCGACTCTCGTGCCGGCCGCGCCGGCGATGGCCGCGCCGACGTTCAAGGTCCCGTTCCCGTGCAACCAGTCCTGGTCCGGCCAGACCCGGACGAACCACAGCCCGGCGAACGCGATCGACTTCAACCGCACGGACGACGTCGGCGACCCGGTGGTCGCCAGCGCGCCCGGCACCGTCGACGTGGTCACCAACCTCGGCGACACCAGCTACGGCAAGTACGTCCGGATCAACCACGGCGGCGGCCACACCACCTACTACGCCCACCTGAGCGCCTTCAACGTCTCCGTCGGGCAGACCGTCGGCTACGGCCGTGTGATCGGGTACGTCGGCACGACGGGCGGCTCCACCGGCCCGCACCTGCACTACGAGCAGCGCGTCGACGGCAGCTCGGTGAAGATCAAGTTCAACGGGGTGCAGGCTCTCTACTGGGGCACCAAGACCTACACCAGCGACAACGGCTGCGGCGGGACGAACACCGGCGAGGGCACCGTGAACACGGCCGGCTCCCCGCTCACAGTCCGCTCCGGCCCCGGCACCGGCTACAGCTCGGTCGGCACGGTCGCCGACGGGGCGAAGGTGACGATCCAGTGCCAGACCAGCGGCACCAGCGTCAGCGGCACGTACGGCACCAGCTCGATCTGGGACCGGATCGGCTCCGGCCGGTTCATCTCCGACGCCTACGTCTACACCGGGTACGACGGCTACATCCCCGGCGTACCCCGCTGCTGAGCCCGGCGGGCGCGGGGGGCGACCGGCCTCCGCGCCCGTACCGGTCAGGAGTTCAGCCGCCACACCGCGAAGTTCAGCGCGGACGCGAACGTCACCCAGGCCCAGTACGGCAGCATCAGCAGCGTGGCCGGCCGGGAGACGCGCCGGAACAGGGCCACCGTCACGCCGATCGCCAGCCACATCAGCACGATCTCGGCGAAGGCCAGCCCGTACGCCCCGGCGCCGAAGAACAGCGGCGTCCAGATCGCGTTGAGCACGAGCTGCACGACCCAGGCCCACAGCGCGGGGCCGAAACCAGCCCGGCGCCAGACCAGCCAGCCGGCGATCGCGATGAGCGCGTAGAGCGCGGTCCAGACCGGGCCGAACAGCCACGACGGCGGCGCCCAGGCGGGCTGCTCCAGGCTCTGGTACTCGGCGGAGGTGCCCTGGACCCCCAGCCCGCCGATCGCGGCGGCGGCGAACGTGGCGGCGCCGAAGCCGAGCAGCGCCCACCATCTGCGGGCTCCGGTGGTGCGCCGGGCGACACTCTGCGACGTCTCCATCGTCGAGATGTTTCCGCTCGGCGGGCCCGGCAAACGCGGCACGGCCGCCGGGCCGCCGCCGGACACGGAAAAGGCCGGAGTCACCCGGCCCGGACGTTCGGCGTCCGGCAGGACGGAACGCCCGGGCCCGGCGACCCCGGCGGGTACGGGAACCTCGGTTACGTGTTGAAGATGCTGACGCCACCCGGGCCGACCAACAGGCCGACGACGATGAGGACGATGCCCCAGAGGATCTGCCGGCGGAACAGGGCGAGAATTCCGGCGACCACCAGTACGACTGCGAGAATCCAGAGAATCAGCTCCATGTCGGCTGAATACCCGGGCGCACGATCCCGGAAACCTCGCGCTCAGTCGAGCTGATCACCGCTTAGGTGGAAGACGCTGTACGCCTGCTTGATCACCGGGTGCGCCACGTTGCGGACCCGTACGCCGCCCGGCGTGGTGCCGCGCTCGGTGCCGTGGTGGGCGTGCCCGTGCAGCGCCAGCGCGGTGGGGGCGGAGTCGATCGCCTGGCCGAGCTGGTAGCAGCCGAGGAACGGGTAGATCTCCAGCGGCTCGCCGGCGAGCGTGTCCGGGACGGGGGAGTAGTGGGTGAGCGCGACGAGCGCGTCGCAGTCGAGCGAGAGCAACGCGTCGGCGAGCGCGTCGGCGGCCTCCCGGGTGGTGCGCACGAACGCCTTCATCTCCGGCTCGCCGAAGTCGCTGGCGCAGCGCCCGGCGAACCCGCCGCCGAACCCCTTCACGCCGGCCACCCCGAGCCGTCCGCCGGGGGTGTCCACCACGGTGCCCGTGCCCTCCAGCACGGTGATCCCGGCGTCCTCCAGCACCTTCACCACCTGCGGCACCTCGTCGCACTGGTGGTCGTGGTTGCCGAGCACGGTGATCACCGGTACGCCGAGACCGCCGAACTCCTGGGCCACGCACCGCGCCTCGGCCTCGGTGCCGTGCCGGGTCAGGTCACCGGCGAGCAGCAGCGCGTCGGCGCGGCCGGGCAGTTCCTCCAGCGCCGGGCGGAACCGGCCCACCACGTCCTCGTCCAGATGCACGTCGCCCACGGCGGCGATCCGGATCACCATCGAACCTCCCTCACGGCAACTCCTCGACCTGGGTGGGCGCCTGGGTGCGGATCACCCCGATGTCGCTGGTCACGGGCGTGTCCGGGAAGCGCTCGGCCACCCGCCGCAGGATCTCCTCCCGCCGGTGCGGGCTCTCCACCTCGCCGTAGAGCACCAGCCCGTTCTCCCGCCGCACCACGGTGATGCCCTGTTCGGCCACGGTCGGGTCCTCGGCCAGCATGCTCTGGATCTCCGCCTCGACGTACTCGTCGGGGGGAACGTCGCCGGACAGCCCGGTCACAGGGTCTCCCTTCCGCCGGGCGTGCCGCCGGGCAGCACGTCCAGCCGGTCCAGCAGCACCAGGAACGCCTCCGCGTACGGCGAGTGCTGCGTCTCCTTCCGTACCCGTTCCCAGTCGATCTGTTCCCGCAGCGAGCGGGCCAGCGGCAGGGCGCGGGCGAAGTCGCAGTAGTGCTGGGAGAAGCTCAGCAGCTTGTGCACCATGAGCTGGCTGGCCGAGAGCACCGGCATGTGGATCGCGTCGACCGGGCGCACGATGGTGTCGGCGAACGTCTCCTCGGTGACCGGCGTCTCCACCGGCCGGTGGATCAGGTCCACCATCCGGTCCTCGTCGTAGACCTTCACCAGCCAGTCCTCCGGCGGGCGCTCGGCGGTGAAGCCGGCCTCGACGAGTGCCTCCAGCGCCCGGTCCACGTCCGCCTCGCGGAGCAGGAAGTCCACGTCGTGGTCGCTGGAGTGGCCGCCGTGGGCGTACACCGCGAAGCTGCCGCCGAGCGCGAACGGGATCTCGGACTGTTTGAGCACGGCGGCGACCTTCTTCAGCGTGTGCACCAGGGTCTCGTCCCCGCGCTCGGCCATCTGCGGCTCCCTCGTCGTATGGGCGGTGGGACCACGATGCGTACCCGGTGGACGCTTTGGTCACACCTGTCGCGGCGCGATCCGTGCGCCGGGGCAGCAAAGCGACGAACGGGGCCGGGCGAGCATCGGTCGGATAACCTCGGGAGGGTGGCCAGCTCACTGCGGACGCGGCGGGGCGGGGCCCGGCCGCGCATCGTCGCCCTGATCGGCATCGACGGCTCAGGCAAGACCACCCAGGCCCACCGGCTGGCCCAGGCGCTCACCGCCGCCGGTATCCCCGCCACCTACCACCGCAACGCCGGTGGCCGCCGCTGGCTCGGCCGGCTCGCCCAGCGGGTGGGCCGCCCGGACGCGCAGCGGCTCGTCGGGCGCGGCGGCCTGCTCGCTGTCGAGTCGGTGCTGCGGTGGCTGGCCATCGCGCTCGCCCTGCTCAGTTGCCTGGTGACCGGCCGGACCGCGGTGATGGACAGGTGGTCCGCCTGCCAGTACGCCAGCATCCGCGCGCACGGTGGGCAGCGGTGGGAGCGGTGGGCCCGGGCCGGCTACCGGATCTTCCCGGCGCCTCAAGTCACGTTCCTGCTCACCGTCGACCCCGCCGAGGCGTTCCGCCGGATCGAGCGGCGCGGCACCGACCACGAGAGCATGGCGTGGCTGACCGCCGCGGACGCCGCGTACCGGGCGCTACCCGAGTACGGCGGCTTCGTGGTGGTGGACGGCAACGGCCCGCCGGAGGACGTCGCCCGCCGGATCCGGGCACACCTGAGCGAGTGGCTGCCCGGCGACCCGTCCGCCGGCCCCGGCCCCGCGCCGGCCGGCCCGCGACGCCCGGCCGGCGGCACGGACCCGTCCGGTCCGGCCGGTGGCGCCGGACGGGACGGGCCGGTGCCGGTTCAGGCCCGCCCGTAGACCGGGATGCTCGCGCCGCTCGTGGGCGCGGACTCGGGGGAGGCCAGGAAGCGGACGACCTCGGCGATCTCGGCCGGCGGCACCCAGCGCCCGTGATCGGCGCCGGGCTGGGCGGCGCGGTTGGCCGGGGTGTCGATGACGCTCGGCAGCACCGTGTTGCACCGCACGCCGCGCTGCCGGTACTCGACCGCCACCGTCTCGGCGAACGCGCGCACCGCTGCCTTGGCGGTGACGTAACCGGAGGCGCCGGGGAACGGCGAGACCGCCGCCCGGGCCGAGACGCAGACCACCGCGCCGTCGCCGGACGCCATGAGGTGCGGCAGCGCCGCGTGGGTGACCAGGTACGTCGGGCGGAGGTTGAGCCGTAGCATCCGCTCGAAGTCCTCGACCGGGGTCTCGTGCACCAGCCCGCCGGCGGCGTACCCACCGACGAGGTTGACCACCGCGCGCAGCGGTGCGGCCGGCTCGTCGGTCGCGGCCTGGACCGCCCGCGCGGCCCCCTCCGGGGTCAGCAGGTCGGCCACGACCCGGACCGGGCCGTCGTCGGTCCCGGGCTCCCGCTGGGGTACGACCACCCGCCAGCCGGCGTCGAGGAAGGTGGCGGTGACCGCGCGGCCGAGCCCGCCCGTGCCTCCGGTCACCAGCACCGTGCGTCGCGTCATGGACACACGCTAGCCAACCGCCGTGCCCGGCCGACCGGTGACCCGCACCGGCCGTCCGGTCTGCCCGGTCGAGGCCGACCAGGCAGGCCGGGCGGCACGACGGGGGACCGGTCTGCCAGGCGGCAGGAGTGACTCGGCCGGACCGGATGAGGCGGTGGGGCTGGGAGAATGGGATCCTTGGCCCGGGCGGACACGGAAGACGGTAAATTTCCCGATACGCGGTGTCATGGTTGACGCTCACGCCTGGTGAAAGTAAGTTTCATCCGTGGCGAAGAGTCCGAAGATTTCTGCGAGTCACGAGCCCGGTGGACTGATCGTCCACATCAGCGGCCTGCTGCCCTCGCTGTCCCCGGCCGAACAGCGGGTGGCCCGGCTGGTCGTCGCCGATCCGGCGGACGCGGCCCGGCGTACGATCACCGACCTCGCCACCGCCGCGGAGACGTCCGAGGCGACAGTGATCCGCTTCTGCCGCTCGGTGGGCATGGACGGCTACCCCCAGCTGCGGATCCGGCTCGCCGCCGAGGCCGCCCGCCGGGTCGAGCCGCCGGACGCGCGGGTGGTCGGCGGCGACATCCCGCCGGGCGCGGACCTCGCCCAGATCATCGCCACCATCGCGTTCAACGACGCCCGGGCCGTCGAGGAGACCGCCGAGCAACTCGACCCGGCGGTCTGCGAGCAGGTCGTCGAGGCGATCGGCGCGGCCGGCCGGATCGACGTCTACGGCGCGGGCGCCAGCGGTTTCGTCGCCTCAGACTTCCAGCAGAAGCTGCACCGCATCGGCCGCATCGCGTTCTACTTCCCGGACGTGCACACCGCGCTCACCTCCGCCGCCCTGCTGGGCCGGGGCGACGTCGCGGTCGGCATCTCGCACACCGGCACCACCTCCGACGTCATCGAGGTGCTGGAGCAGGCGCGGGCACGCGGCGCCACCACCGTGGCGCTGACCAACTTCCCCCGCTCGCCGATCACCGAGGTCGCCGACCACGTGCTCACCACCGCCGCGCGCGAGACGACGTACCGCTCCGGCGCGACGGCGAGCCGGCTGGCCCAGCTCACCGTGGTCGACTGCCTCTTCGTCGGCGTGGCCGCCCGCAGCCGGGCCCGGACGAAGAAGGCCCTGGAAGCCACCGCCGAGGCGGTCAAGTCGCGCCGGGTCGGTCCCGGGCGGAGGCGGGGATGACGGCGGGCCGGGTGGAGCGCGACGGCGTGGCGGCGATCCGGCCGGTGGTGCGCGTCGGCGCACCGACCGAGCGCCGCAACCCGCACAGCGTCGACCTCGACCTGATGTCCACCCGGGACGTGCTCACCGTGATCAACGAGGCGGACCGCCGGGTGCCGGCCGCTGTCGCCGCCGTGCTGGACGAGATCGCCGAGACCGTCGACCTGGCCGTGGCCGCGCTGCGCGACGGGCACCGCGTGCACTACTTCGGGGCCGGCACCTCCGGTCGGCTCGGCGTGCTGGACGCGGCCGAGCTGGCACCCACGTTCAACTCGCCGCGGCACTGGTTCTGCTCGCACCTGGCCGGCGGCCCGGAGGCGATGTGGCGGGCGGTCGAGGACGCCGAGGACGACGAGCGCGGTGGCGCCGCCGAGGCCGCCGAGTGCGTACGCCCCGGCGACCTCGTGGTCGGCCTGGCCGCCAGCGGGCGCACACCGTACGTCCTCGGGGCGCTCGCCGCGTCCCGGGCGCAGGACGCCGGTACGGTGCTGCTCTGCGCGAATCCGGAGGCCGAGGCCGCCGCGTCGGTGGACGTCTTCATCGGGGTGGACACCGGGCCGGAGGTGGTCACCGGGTCGACCCGGATGAAGGCGGGCACGGCGCAGAAGCTGGTGCTCAACACGTTCTCCACGGCCGTGATGGTGCGTCTGGGCCGGGTCTACTCGAACCTGATGATCGACATGGTGGCCACGAACGCCAAGCTGCGCGGCCGCATGATCTCGATCCTCGTGGACGCCACCGGCTGCGCCGAGGAGGTGTGCCGGGTCGCCCTGCGGGAGGCCGACGGCGACCTCAAGACCGCGCTCGTCGCGCTGGTGTCCGGCGCCGAGGTGCCGGCCGCCCGGGCCGCGCTGGCCCGCTCCGCCCACCAGGTACGCGGCGCGCTCGCCCTGCTCGCCTCCTGACCGTCCCCGCCCGCCCGATCGATCCACCCGCCGGCGCATCCGCCCGGCGGGTGCGACGCGTATCACGTGCGGGGAGGGGACGACCCCGCCCGCACGGATTGTTCAACGAGGCGGAGGGTAATCCTTGAGCATGGCTGAACCGGCCGGTCCGCAGCCGCGTATCTCGCAGTGAGCAGGATCGCAACGACCCGGTGACGCGGCTCGCTGTGTTCATGGAAGAGACAATGGTGCCATTCCATGGGCGAACGGTGATTCCGCGACTCCGGTATGCGTCGAAATCGGCGGCCGGGAGCCCCGGAACCGGGCCGGTAACAGGAAACATGGACCGGGCTCTCAGCTACTACTCAGGCATTCGTGACAGTTTCGACTCACGACATGGAATCCCCGACGCGTCACATCTGTTGTGTAGGTGTCAGCACCTACGGGCACAGCGGAGGTTACGGGGAGGGCTGATGAACGTGGGGATGGCAAGGAACCGGGCAACCGGCGCGAGCGAGGGGACCGTGGCAATCGTGGACAAGAACATCGGCATGCGTACCGACGAGGTCGCCGAGGAGCGGGACCTGGTCGGCGTCTACCTGCACGAGATCTCCCGGACGCCGCTGCTCGACGCCGCCCGGGAGGTCGACCTCTCCAAGGCGATCGAGGCGGGCCTCTACGCCGAGCACCTGCTCGACGAGGGGCGCATCCCCGACGGCGCCGACCGGGAGGACCTGGAACGGCTGGTCATCGAGGGCGAGCGCGCGAAGGACCTGTTCATCCGCGCGAACCTGCGACTGGTCGTGTCGATCGCCCGGCGCTACGTGCGCTCCGGCATGCCCATGCTGGACCTGATCCAGGAGGGCAACACCGGCCTGGTCCGGGCGGTCGAGAAGTTCGACTACGAGCGGGGCTTCAAGTTCTCCACCTACGCGACCTGGTGGATCCGTCAGGCCATCAGCCGGGCGATCGCCCAGCAGGAGCGGACCGTACGGCTGCCCGTGCACCTGGTCGAGGACGTCAACCGGATGCGCAACGTGGCCCGGCAGCTCACCCGCGAGCTGGGCAGCGACCCGGAGCCGGAGCAGATCGCGACCGCGCTCGGCGTGACCGTCGAGCGGGTGAACGAGCTGGTCCGCTGGTCGCAGGACACCGTCTCGCTGGACACCCCGGTCGGTGACGACGGCGACACCAACCTCGGTGACCTGGTCGCCGACAGTGACGCCCCGTCGCCCGAGGAGATCGTGCTGACCGGCCTGGAGCGGCAGCGGATCGAGGGCCTGCTCAACCACCTCGACGACCGCTCCGCGGGCATCATGCGGGCCCGGTACGGCCTGGAGGACGGGCGTGAGCACTCGCTGACCGAGGTCGCGTCGCGGTTCTCGCTGTCCCGCGAGCGCATCCGCCAGCTGGAGATCCAGGCTCTCGGCCGGCTGCGTGAGCTGGCTCGCGCGGAGGGGCTCCAGGCGGCCTGACCTGGTAACAATTGACGGCGAACGGCCGGCGTCCGACAGGGGGACGCCGGCCGTTCGCCGTCTTGCGGGCCGGTCAGACCCGCCCGTAGCCCTGGATCGACATGATGTTCATGCCGCGCTTGCTGACGTTGCGTCCGGCGCTCGGCGCGTCGATGATCTGGCCGTTGCCGACGTAGAGCGCCACGTGCCCGAGCCCGGAGTAGAACACCAGGTCACCCGGTTGCAGCTGGCTGCGGCTGATCCGGGTGGTGGCGCCCCACTGCCGCGCCGCGCTGTGCGGCAGCGACTTCCCGGCCGCCCGCCAGGCGGCGAGCGTCAGGCCGGAGCAGTCGTAGCTGCCGGGGCCGTCCTGGGCGTAGCCGTAGGGCTTGCCGACCGCGCCGTAGGCGTACCGCACCGCGGTGCCGGCGTCACCGGAGACGGCGGGCGGCTTGCCCGCCGAACTCGACTTGGCGGGTGCCTCGGTGGCCCGCCCGTACGCCTTGCGCCGCATCTCGTAGAGGCCGGACAGGTCCGCCTCGATCCGCGTCTTCGCGGACTTGAGTTGCTTGGCCTGCGCGGCCTCCCGGGCGAGCGTGACGTCCAGCCGGGTCTTCTGGTCGATCAGCCGCTGCTGATCGGCGGTGAAGCTGTTGATGGTGCGCTGCCGCTGGCGGGTGAGCTGGTCGAGCGTGCCCAGCCGCTCCGGCAGGGTGGCCTGGCCGCCCGGGTCCAGCAGGGCCGCCGCGGTGCGCATGCCACCGGTCTTGTACGCCGTCGCGGCCAGCACGCCCACGTCGGCGCGGCTGCGTTCGGCCTGTTCCTGCAACGGCCCGATCTGGGCCTCCAACTTGGCCGCGGTGGCCTTGTTGGCCTTGATGTCCTCGTTGAGCTTGTTGTAGGACTCGACGATTCGCTCCAGCTCAGTCGAGGACTTCTCGATCTGCTTCGTCAGCTCGGCGGGGGTGGGCTCGGCCCGGGCCACCTGCGCCGGGGCGAGCAGCGCGGCCGAGAGGCCGGCCACCGCCAGCGAGCGGAGCAGCATCCGTAAGGACGACAAGAGCGGAAAGCTCCTCTCCCACCGGTCGCCGGGCGCGTCTGCGGCCCGGCGACACCGGCCCGGGGCCATCCGGGTGAATGGCTGTCGACCGGGCCGACCTGGACAACCTAACCCGTGATCGCAGTGACCGGGAGTTCAAGCAGGGGCGAAAGTTGGCAAAGTGGCGGAAAGTGACGAGAGGGAGTCGGTGGGTGGATGAGGCGACTCGCCCGATTCGTCGTTCTGGGCGGATGTAGCCAGGCAACGGCGGGCAAAGTCACGACAAAGACGGAAATCGCTCTCTGTTTCCGGCTGGCACGGCCGGGCCGACGAGCCGCGCGAGCGCCGAAAGCCCGAGGTCAGGTGGCGCAAGGCGACCACAATGAAGCCCGGACGGGAAATCCCACCACGGGATCCCTGCTCCCGGGAGGCCGCCGTGCAGACCGACCGCTCCGCCACCCAGCCGCCCCGTTCGCCGCGACCGGCCGCACCCAGGCTGCTCTACGCCCGGCCGGGCATCGTCGTCACCGCCGAGCGTTTCACCGTCGGCCGCAACACCTGGCCGGTGGCCGGGATCACCCAGCTCCGGACCGACCGCGGGCCGCACGACCGGCTCGCCGTCCGGGCCGTCGTCGTGTCCGCCGCGATGCTCGCCGCTGTCGGCCTGCTGCTCGGGTTCACCGGCGGCCTGCACCGGCTCACCGCCGGGGCGTACCTCGTGCTCGGCGCGGTCGGGCTGGTGCCGCTGCTGCTCGTGCTGATCGGCGACCGCGTGCGGCCCCCGGCGCACGAGCTGTGGGGCCGGGTGGACGGCACCGAGGTGCTGCTGTTCAGCAGCGACGACGAGCGGCAGTTCGGTCAGGTCGCCCGCGCGCTGGGGCGGGCCCGGGAGGCGTCGCGGCTGGGCGGCTGGGCCGACCCGCCGGCGGCCGAGCCGTGGCGGCCGGCCCGATGAGCCGCGGTCAGCCCGCGACCGGCTCCGGGGTACGCGACCGGCTCTCGGCGGCCACCCAGTGGCTCACCCGACGCTCGGCGTAGAACGAGACGAACGGCACGGTGCCGGCGAGCATCACCAGCAGCATCCGCTTCAGCGGCCAGTCCGCCCGGCGGGACAGGTCGAAGGTGAGCGCCAGATAGAGCATGTACAGCCAGCCGTGCGCCACGCCGACCACGGCCACCACGCTCGGGTTGTCGAAGCCGTACTTCAGCGGCATCCCGATGAGGACCAGCACCACGAGCGCCACGCCCACGATCCAGGCGATCACGCGGTACCGGGTAAAGGCTCCGCCCACCGTCGTCCGTCCTTCCGCACCGGCCTCAGCCGGGATAGTCGCCGGGCCGGGCGCCCGGATTGGCGTTCAACCAGGATAGGTAGCGGTTGTACGCGGCCAGCTCGGCGTCGTCCGCCCCGTCGGCCGGAGCGGCAGGCACCCGCACGACGCGCACCGGCCGGCGTACCGCCGGGGTGGCGGTGGCCGGCCCGGCGCCGGCGGTCACCGACGGCGGGCGACCGGAAGGCGACGCCGCGTCGTCCGACGGCGCGGGGCCGTCCGACGGCGAGGCGGCATCCGGTGCCGGATCGGCGGCGCGCAGCGTCTGACGGACCTCACGCCACCAGACGAAGACCACGAAGGCGGCGAACACCGGCCATTCGATCGCGTAACCGAAGCTGAGCGCGTTCCCCCCGGCGGCGCGGGTGACCTGCCACCAGCCCAGCCCGAGGAAAGCCACCACGAGCACGACCATGGCCACGTGGCGGACGATCCACGCCGGTGTCCAGAGCCGATTCATGCAGACGAGAGTACCGGGGCCACCGGGTGTCTCCGACACGGCGTCGTAGTCCGGGCGGTGGTTTGGTGACACTCCCGCTGGGCATCCGGACAGGTGCCAACCCGAACGAGACGAGGGGGCGACGATGACCGAATCGGTACGCCGGGACGCGAGCCCGGAACAGCGGGTCGCGGAGTGGGACGGCGACCACGCCCGTACCGTCGACGGCGAGCAGCTCGGGGTGGACCCGGTGGAGCTGGGCGACGACGACCTGATCCGGGAGATGCAGAGCCTGCACCGCACCCGGCTGGACACGCTGCGGCACGCCACCGACTCGGCGCTCGCCAACCACCTGCGGCGCACCGCCGAACTGGAGACGGAGTACCTGGCCCGGCACCCCGGCCGGGAGGTCGACCCGAGCCGGCTGCGGGACGCCTGATGGCCAGCCACGCCGAGCGCGGCATGTCCGCACCGCCGGAGGTGGTGTTCAACACGGCGACCGACCCGGACCGCTCCTCGGCCTGGCTGCCCGAGCGGCTGCGCAACTCCGGCACCTGCCGGGTGGAGGTCGTCGACGCCGACGACATGCGGGCCCGGTGGAGCGCCGCGGACTGGTCCGCCGAGATCGACGTGGAGCCGGCCGGCGCGGGCGGCGCCCGGGTACGGCTGGACCTGGCCGGGCCGGACCACGACCTGGCCGACGAGATCCTGGCCAACCTCGACCGCGAGGTGGCCGACAACCTGACCGCCGGATGAGCCCGGCCCGCACGACTAGGACGAGGAGGCCGGGTTGACCGGGAGTGGCCTGAAGCAGAAGGTGGCGCGCCTGCGCCAGGCGTACGCGCCGCACGAGCATCGGCCGCTGGAGGGCTACCTCAAGGCGATGGGCACGTACGCCGGGGTGACCGCCGCGATCGTGGGCCTGGTCCGGGCGACCGGCCGGCCGGTGCCCGAGCGGCCCACGCCCGCGGACGTGGTGCTGCTCTCGATCGCCACGCACAAGCTCAGCCGGCTGCTGTCCAAGGACGCGATCACCAGCCCGCTGCGGGCGCCGTTCACCCGCTACGACCACCCGATCGGCAGCGGCGAGGTGATGGAGCAGGTCCGCGACGAGGGCAGCCCGACCCGGCACGCGCTCGGCGAGCTGGTGAGCTGCCCCTTCTGCCTGGCGGTCTGGGTGGCCACCGGGCTGACCGGCGGCCTCGTGCTGGCGCCCCGGCTGACCCGGCTGGTCGCCACCGCGCTGACCGCCGTGGCCGCCTCCGACTTCCTTCAGATGGGGTACGCGGTCGCCCAGCAGGCGGCCGAGGGTGGTCGCCACCACCAGGAGTGAGAAGCAGACACGGAAGAGGGCCGGCGTTCGCGCCGCCGGCCCTCTTCCGTGCCTCCCACCCGTCAGGTGGGGGTGGTGCCGTGGTCCTCGCCGGCCCAGCCGCGCGACGCCTCCGGCTCCCGCTCGTCCTCGTCCTCCCCGGTGACGATCTCCCGGTCCACGGCGGTGCGGTCGTGCTCGTTGGCGAAGTCCGGCTCGGGCAGGGTGTCGACGCCCTCCGGGGGCTGGCCGAGCGCCGCCAGGTGCTCGTGGTCGGGGTTGCGGTCGGTCATGTCGCGTCCTCTCGTCGGCGGGGGCTCAGGCGACCGTGCCGCCCAGCAGGTCGGCCGCCTCGTCCGCCGCGTACTCGCCCTCGGGGAGCGCGGCGATCCGGGTGAGCAGTTCCGCGGGGAGTTCGGCGGCCACCGCCCGGCGGTAGATGTCCGCCTGGGTGATCCGCTCCTGGCCGTGGTAGATGTCGTCGAGCAGGTCGTCGAGCGGCCTGGTGTCGGGCTGCTCGGTAACGGGCGCGTCATCGGTCACGCCGACCACCTACCCGGCCCCGAACCGGTCAAACTCGCCCCAACCCCGCTCAGGTCCGCGCCGGGAGCGTGGCCCGGCGGGCCCGGACGGCCTGGGCCAGGTGCTCCAGGACCTCGGCCGTGGTGTCCCAGCCGATGCAGGCGTCGGTGACCGACTGGCCGTACGCCAGCTCCCGGGTCGGGTCCAGGTCCTGCCGGCCGGGGGCCAGGAAGCTCTCCAGCATGATCCCGGCGATCCCGCGCTGACCGGCGGCGAGCTGGGCGGCCACGTCGGCGGCGACGAGCGGCTGGTTGCGGTGGTCCTTGCCGCTGTTGGCGTGGCTGGCGTCGACCACCACGCGTTCCGGCAGGCCCGCGGCGCGCAGCAGCTCCAGCGCCCCGGCCACCGACTCCGCGTCGTAGTTCGGCCGGCCGCCCCCGCCGCGCAGCACCAGGTGGCCGTCCGCGTTGCCCCGGGTGTGCATGATCGCCGGGGTGCCGGAGACGTCGATGCCGGGGAAGACGTGCGGCACCCCGGCGGCCCGGATCGCGTCCACCGCGGTGGCGATGCTGCCGTCCGGCCGGTTCTTCATGCCGATCGGCATGGACAGCCCGGAGGCGAGCTGCCGGTGCACCTGGCTCTCCACGGTCCGCGCCCCGATCGCGCCCCAGGCCACCGTGTCCGCGATGTACTGCGGGGTGATCGGGTCGAGGAACTCGCAACCCACCGGCAGGCCCAGTCGCAGCACGTCCAGCAGGAGCGCCCGCGCGGTACGCAGGCCGGTGTTCACGTCGCCGGAGCCGTCCAGCGCCGGGTCGTTGATCAGGCCCTTCCAGCCCACCGTCGAACGCGGCTTCTCGAAGTAGACACGCATGACCACGAGCAGGTCGTCGGCGACCCGCTCGGCGGCCTCGCGCAGCCGGCCCGCGTACTCGAGGGCGGCGGCCGG
The DNA here is from genome assembly GCF_040648395.1 of Micromonospora sp. NPDC049151. Classification (NCBI taxonomy): domain Bacteria; kingdom Bacillati; phylum Actinomycetota; class Actinomycetes; order Micromonosporales; family Micromonosporaceae; genus Micromonospora; species Micromonospora sp. NPDC049151. Next base: position 98,582 of record NZ_JBEZDP010000022.1, on the reverse strand, counting down.
GTCGTGCACGGAGCAGGGGCCGACGACGACGAGCAACCGGTCGTCCTCGCGGTCCAGTACCCGGCCGACGGCCCGGCGGCCCGCCACGACGGCCTCGGCCAGCGGGGTGTCGAGCGGCAGGTGATGGTGCAGCAGGGCCGGGGTGGTCAGCGGCACCACACGGTCGATGCGCTGGTCGATGACCCGATGGGCATCCTGGGGGGAGGTGGTCACGGTGGGGATCCTTCCGCCGACCGTGCCCCCGTGCCGGCGCCCGGGGATCGAGCCGGCTGCTCGCGTGCGAAAGGCAAGGAAACGATCCCTGCCCGGCCGGCTCGAAGAGGAAGTGACGTCAGCTCATGGTCGAGTCACCGGCTCCTCCAGCCGGCTTCCTAAACCATCGATACGACCGCGTCACGTCGGCCAGCCTACCCGACGCGCGCCGGAAAGCCCGCTGTCGTTCCGAAGTGCGGAACGCGGGGTATGAGAGCGCCATGACCACGAGCCACGACCCGAGTGATCAGGAACGAATCGAATCCCGAGCGCATCTGTTGCCGGAGGAGGCGGCGGCGGGCAGCGACGACGCCGAGGCGCAGGCCGACGCGATCCTCGCCGAGTCCGACATCCGCGAGGCGGACCAGAACGCCGCCCCCGACACGGTGCTGGAGCACCGCACCTCCGAGCAGACCGTCACCCCCATCGAGCCGCCCGACTGAGCCCCGCACCCCGGGCCCGGCGGGACCCCCGGTAGCTGTCGTCCCGCAGCCGGGCCAGCGGGCCGGTCAGTCGCAACCCCGGCGGTACGTTGCCGACCGGATCGAACGCGAGCGCGGCGTCCTCGGCGGCGCCGCGCTCGTCGTCGAGGCGTACCTCGCCGAACGGCCGCCAGCGGCCCACCGTCGAGGCCACCGCGAGCACCAACCGGGCCTCGCCGCCCGCCACCACCGCGCCCGCCCCGGCCAGGCCACGGCCCAGGTCCGGTGAATCCGGGTCGGCCAGCACGGCCAGGAACAGCCGCCGCCCGCCGGCCCGGAACGGCATGATCGACGTGTACGTCCCGGTGAGGCGCCGCCGGGGCAGCGGCAGGTTCCGCAGCACCGGCGCGGCGCAGCTGGAACTCCACAGCAGGTCCACCGGGGGCTCCGGGTCGCGGTGCAGCCGTACCGCCACGCCCAGCACGTCCGGCCAGGCGCCCGGCGTCGGCACGCCCTTGGAGAGGCGGATCGTGGCCGGCCACCGGCCGGGTGAGTCGAGCAGCGGCACCCCGGTCGGCGGCCCCGGCGTACCCCAGATCCGGGCCTCGCCGCCGAACGTGCGCCCGGCCGGGTGCAGCAGCCGGGCGTGCCGGAGCCGGGCCAGCGCGGCGGCGGCGCGCTCGACGGCGGAAGACGTGGTGGTGGCCATGCCCGCACGGGTACCCCGGCGCGCACCGACGATGCTCCGGCGTGCGTGTCACCTTTCCGCCTCCGAGATCGGATAGCGTCGTCTCATGCCCGACAGCGGTTTCCCCTGGCCGATCGAGACGACCCGACTGGACAACGGCCTGCGTGTGGTGGTGAGCGAGGACCGCACCGCCCCGGCCGTGGCGGTCAACCTCTGGTACGACGTGGGCTCACGCCATGAGCCGGCGGGACAGACCGGCTTCGCCCACCTCTTCGAGCACCTCATGTTCGAGGGCTCGGTCAACGTGGCGAAGACCGAGCACATGAAGCTGATCCAGGGCGCGGGCGGCTCGCTCAACGCGACCACCAACCCGGACCGGACCAACTACTTCGAGACGGTCCCGGCCGAGCACCTGGAGCTGGCGCTCTGGCTGGAGGCCGACCGGATGGGCGGGCTGGTGCCGGCGCTGACCCAGGAGACGCTGGACAACCAGCGCGACGTGGTCAAGAACGAGCGCCGGCAGCGCTACGAGAACGTGCCGTACGGCGACGCCTGGCTGCGCCTGCTGCCGCTGCTCTACCCGCCCGGCCACCCGTACCACCACGCCACGATCGGGTCGATGGCCGACCTGAACGCCGCCGACCTGGCCACCTTCCAGGAGTTCCACAGCACCTACTACGCGCCGAACAACGCGGTCCTCACGGTGGCCGGCGACACCACGGCGGCGGAGGTGTTCGCGCTCGCCGACAAGTACTTCGGCGGCCTGGCCGCGCGCGCCGACATCCCGGCCGCGCCGGACGGCCGTACCGTGCCGGCCACCGGCCGTCCCGCCGTGGAGACGGTCACCGCCGACGTGCCCGCCCCCCGCGTCTACCTCGCGCACCGCACCCACCCGTTCGGCACACCGGGGTACGACGTGACGACGGTGCTGACCACAGTGCTCGGCAGCGGCCGGGGCAGCCGCCTCTACCAGCGGCTGGCCGACGGTGAACGGATCGCCCAGCCGGACCTGGTCGGCGCGTACGGGGTGGATCTGGCGCACGCGCCCGCCCCGCTGATCGCCACCGCCACGGCCCGCCCCGGGGTGAGCGCGCAGCGGCTGCGCGACGGGCTGGCCGAGGTGGTCGACGAGCTGGCCACGGTGCCGGTGACCGCCGCCGAGCTGGACCGGGCCAAGGCGCTGCTGAGCACCATGTGGTGGCGGCAGATGGCCACTGTGGACGGGCGGGCGGACACGCTCGGCCGCTACGCCACCCAGTTCGGCGACCCGGCCCGCGCCGCCGACCGGCTGCCGGCCTGGCTCGCGGTGACCGCGGAGCAGATCGCCGAGCAGGCCGCCGAGCTGCTCGGCGCCGACGACCGGGTGATCCTGACCTACCTGCCCGAGGAGAAGTGATGTCGCTGATCACCACCCGTCCCGGCCCCGGCGCCGCCCGCGCCTACCGGTTCCCGCAGGTGGTCCGGCGGACGGTGGCCGGCGGCCAGGTGGTCGCCGCGCACCTGCCCGGGCAGAACCTCGCCGTCGCGCTGCTGCTGCTCGACGGCGGCGCGGGCCGGGAGCCGGTCGGCAAGGAGGGCCTCGGCGCGGTGCTGGCCAAGGCGCTGGAGGAGGGCACCGCGCAGCGGGACGCCACCGCGTACGCGCTGGCCATCGAGGCGCTCGGCACCGAGCTGGCGACCGGGCTCGACTGGGACTCGTTCCAGGTGAGCGTGCAGGTGCCGGTGGACCGGCTGAGCGCCGCCGTGGAGCTGCTGGCCGAGGCGGTCCGTACGCCCCGGCTCGACCCGGCCGACGTGCGGCGCGTACGCGACGACGAGGCGACCGCGCTGCGGATGGACTGGGCCAACCCCGGCCCGCGCGCCGACGCGGTGCTGCGCGCCGAGCTGTTCGGCGCGCAGCACCGGTGGGGCCGCCCGCTCTACGGCGACCCGGACAGCGTGGCCGCGCTGGAGGTGGACGACGTGACCGTCTTCCACTCGGAGTGGTTCATCCGCCCCGGCACGCTCGTCGTCGCCGGTGACCTGGAGCGGATCGACCTGGACGCGCTCGCCGCGACGGCGTTCGCCGGCACCGGCGGGGGACCTGTGGAACGCGGCGCCCCGATCGAGGTGCCGACGGCCGGGCAGCGGCGGATCATCCTGGTCGACCGGCCCGGCTCGGTGCAGTCCACGCTGCGCCTCGGCCACCCGTCCCCGCACCGGGCCCACCCGGACCACGTGCCGATGACGCTCGCCGGCACCGTGCTCGGCGGCGCGTTCACCTCCCGGCTCAACCACCTGATCCGTGAGGTACGCGGCTACACGTACGGGATCCGGGGCGACTTCGCCTCGTCCCGGCGGTTCGGCCGGTTCGCGGTCAGCTCCGGCGTGCAGACCGGGGTGACCGCGCCGGCGCTTGTCGAGTCGGTGGGCGAGATCTCGCGTACCCAGCTCACCGGCGTCACCGAGGACGAACTGGAGGTGGCGCGCTCCTGGCGGGCCGGGCAGCTCTCGGTCGAGCTGCAGAGCCCGCGGGCGATCGCCTCGGCCCTGAGCACGCTCGTCGTGCACGACCTGCCGGACGACTACCACGCGCGGCTGCGGGAGCAACTGCTCGCCGCGACAGTCGAGGAGGTCTCCGCCGCTGCGGCGACGTACCTGCACCCCGAGTCGCTGACCATGGTGGTCGAGGGGGACGCGGCGGTCATCCGGGACGAGCTGGTCGCCAGCGGTCTCGGCGAGGTGGTCGACCACACCTGACCGGACGGGGCGGCGGGCCTGTGATTCCCGTCGCCCCCCATCCGCGCGGTGGGAAACGTTTCCCACCCGCGCCGCCCGGCTGGGTAGCCTCGCGGGCATGAGGATCGGCATTGTGGGAGCCACCGGCCAGGTCGGTGGCGTCATGCGGCAGGTGCTGGCGGAGCGCGAGTTCCCGGCGGAGCAGGTGCGCCTGTTCGCCTCGGCCCGGTCGGCCGGGCGCACGCTGCCCTGGCGCGACGGCGAGGTCACGGTCGAGGACGCGGCCACCGCGGACTACCGCGGGCTGGACATCGTGCTCTTCTCGGCGGGCAAGGGCACCGCGAAGGAGCTGGCTCCCCGGGTCGCCGAGGCCGGCGCCGTGGTGATCGACAACTCCTCGGCGTTCCGGATGGACCCGCGGGTGCCGCTGGTGGTGGCCGAGGTCAACCCGCACGCGATCGCGGACCGCCCGAAGGGCATCGTGGCCAACCCGAACTGCACCACGATGGCCGCCATGCCGGTGCTGCGCCCGCTGCACGACGAGGCCGGACTGGTCAGCCTCGTCATCGCCACGTACCAGGCGGTCTCCGGCGCCGGCCTGGCCGGCGTGGCGGAACTGGACGAGCAGGTCCGCAAGGTGGCCGAGGGCGCCACCGGGCTCGCCTTCGACGGCGGGGCGGTCGAGTTCCCGGCGGCGCGCTCGTTCGCCCGCCCGATCGCCTTCAACGTGCTCCCGCTCGCCGGCTCGATCGTCGACGACGGCTCCGACGAGACCGACGAGGAGCAGAAGCTGCGCAACGAGAGCCGCAAGATCCTGGAGATCCCCGGGCTGAAGGTCTCCGGCACGTGCGTGCGGGTGCCGGTCTTCACCGGCCACTCGTTGCAGATCAACGCCCGGTTCGCCCGGCCGATCGACCCGGCCCGTGCCCGTGAGCTGCTCGACGGCGCACCCGGCGTGGCGCTGCGCGACGTGCCGACGCCGCTGGAGGCGGCCGGCCAGGACCCGACGTTCGTCGGGCGGATCCGGGCCGACGAGACCGTCGAGCACGGGCTCTCGCTGTTCTGCGCCAACGACAACCTGCGCAAGGGCGCGGCGCTCAACGCCGTGCAGCTCGCCGAGCTGGTCGCCGCCGAACGCTGACGCCGCCGTCGTGGGCTCCTCCGCGTTACCCCGGCTCGGCCGGCGGGTAGACCGCCGTGCCGACACCGAGAGGGGAGCACCATGACAACGGTCGGAGAGTTCATGACGACCCGGTTGGTGACGATGGACGGCAACGACACGCTCATCGCCGCGGCGCAGGAGATGCGGGACAGCGCCATCGGCGACGTGGTGGTCACCGACGGCGACAACGTGGTCGGCATCGTGACGGACCGGGACATCACGGTACGCGGCGTGGCGGAGGACATGGATCCCACCGCCACCCGGCTCAACCAGATCACCAGCCGGGACGTGGTGACCGTGAGCCAGAACGACGACGTCGTGGCCGCCGCCGACCTGATGCGCACGTACGCGGTCCGCCGGCTCCCGGTGGTCGACGACGGCCGTCTGGTCGGCCTGATCTCCATGGGTGACCTGGCGGTGGAACGGGAACCCCAGTCGGTGCTCGCGGACATCAGCGCCGACGACCCCAACAACTGACCTGTCCGCCGCGATGACGCCGGTCCCCGGTTCGGGGGCCGGCGTCGCGTTGTCCGCGCCGTGCGCCGGGCTCACCCGGTTCGGGCGAGGTTGACCCCGGGCCGGGTGGGGATACGGAGCCTCGGACAGGTGGACCGCGGATCGCGGGAGGAGTCACCCGGATGGTGGACATGACCACGAGATTCTTCGAGGACCTGGATCGGCGCGGGTTCGAGCCGCTGCTGGCCAAGACATCCGGGACGCTCCGCTTCGACCTGCACGAGGGCCCGCACACCACGCACTGGCTGCTGGAGATCGACCACGGGAACCTGCGGGTCCGGCAGGAGGACGGCGAGGCCGACACTGTCGTCGGCACCGATCCGCGCCTGTTCGCCGAGATGGTCGGCGGCGAGGAGAACCCCATCGCGGCGCTGCTGCGCGGCGACATGACAGTCGTCGGGGACCTGCGGCTCGTGTTGCAGGTCGAGCGGGTCTTCCCCGGCCCGCCGGCCTCCCGGGGACCGCACCACACGTTCGCCGGGAGGGCCGCCTGATGCCCGGCGGGAACACCGTCCGGATCCTGGACGGCAACACGTTCGTGGTGAGCCAGGACACCGGCGACATCGAGGCCACACCGAGCGAGCCGACCGGCCTGTTCTCGCTCGACACGCGGTACCTGTCGAAGTGGGTGCTCACCGTCAACGGCGAGCGGCTCAACGCGTTGTCCTACGACGACCTGCAGTACTACGAGGCCCGGTTCTTCCTGGTGCCCGGCGTGGCCACGCACTACATCGACGCGAAGCTGTCGGTCATCCGGGAGCGGGCGGTCGGCGGCAGCTTCCGCGAGACGCTGACCATCCTCAACCACGACGAGAAAGCGGTCGACCTGGAGATCCGGATGGACGCCGGGGCCGACTTCGCCGACCTGTTCCAGGTCAAGGACGAGATCCTCAACAAGAAGGGCGAACACTACGCCGAGGCCGATCCGGACCGGCTGCGCCTGGGCTACCGGCGCGGCAACTTCCGGCGCGAGACGTTCGTCTCGGCCAACCGGCCGGCCCGCTACGACCAGCGCGGCTTCGCCTGGAGCATCCGGTTGGAGCCCAACGAACAGTGGGACGCCGTCATCGACGTGCAGACGTTCGCGGTCGGCCCCGGCGGCCGGGACCTGCGGATGGGACTGCGCGCGCACGGCACCGAGCGGCTCGCGCTCCAGCACGACCTGGAGGAGTGGATCAGCCGGGCCCCGAAGCTGAACAGCGAGCACGAGGAACTCGCCGCCACGTACCGGCGGAGCCTTGTCGACCTCGCCGCGTTGCGCTTCTCGCCGCTGTCGCTCGGCGGGCAGACGCTGCCCGCCGCCGGCCTGCCCTGGTTCATGACCATGTTCGGCCGGGACAGCATCCTCACCTGCCTCCAGGTGCTGCCGTTCGCGCCGGAGATGTCGAAGACCACGCTGCGCATCCTCGGCGCGCTCCAGGGCACCCGGTTCGACGACTTCCGGGACGAGGACCCGGGCCGGATCCTGCACGAGATGCGGTACGGCGAGACCGCCGCGTTCGAGGAGCAGCCGCACTCGCCGTACTACGGCTCGGTGGACGCGACGCCGCTGTTCGTGGTGCTGCTCGACGAGTACGAGCGGTGGAGCGGCGACGGCGCCCTGGTCAAGGAGCTGGAACGGGAGTGCCGGGCCGCGCTGAAGTGGATCGACGACTACGCCGACCTGCTCGGCAACGGCTACATCTGGTACGAGCGGCGCAACACCGACACCGGCCTGGAGAACCAGTGCTGGAAGGACTCGTGGGACTCCATCTCGTACGCCGACGGCACGCTGCCGCCGTTCCCCCGCGCCACCTGTGAGGTGCAGGGGTACGCGTACGACGCGAAGACCCGGGCCGCCCGGCTGGCCCGGCTGTTCTGGGACGACCCCGCGTACGCAGATCAACTGGAACGCGAGGCGGCGGAGCTGAAGCGGCGCTTCAACGACGACTGGTGGGTCGCCGACCGGGGCTTCTACGCGCTCGCGCTGGACCCGGACGGCCGCCAGTGCGACGTGCTCAGCTCCAACATCGGCCACCTGCTGTGGAGCGGGATCGTGGACGAGGAGCGGGCGCCGAGGATCGCGGAGCATCTGCTCGGCCCCCGGCTCTGGTCCGGCTGGGGGGTGCGGACGCTGGCCGAGGGCGAGGTCCGCTACAACCCGATCGGCTACCACAACGGCACGATCTGGCCGTTCGACAACTCGTTCACCGCGTGGGGCCTGCGCCGGTACGGCTTCGCCGAGGAGGCCGCCACCGTGGCGAACGGCATCCTCGACGCGGCCACCTACTTCGACGGCCGGCTGCCGGAGGCGTTCGGCGGCTACCAGCGCGAGCTGACGAAGTTCCCGGTGGAGTACCCGACCGCGTGCAGCCCGCAGGCCTGGTCCACCGGTGCGCCGCTGCTGCTGTTGCGGACCATGCTGGGGCTGGAGCCGCACGAGGGGCACCTGGTGGTGGACCCGCGGCTGCCGGTGGGCATGGGGCGGATCGAGGTGCTTGACATCCCGGGCCGCTGGGGCCGGGTGGACGCGTTCGCCAGGGGCCGGCTCGACCTTGACGAACCGGCCGGCTGAACCGGCTCAGCCGCCGGGCGGCGGCTCGGTAACCGGCCGGCGGTGGCTCAGTGGCCCGGCGGCGGCGCGGTGTGCGCCTCGTTCGGCGGCAGCAGGCAGAACTCGTTGCCCTCCGGGTCGGCCAGCACGGTCCAGCGCGGCAGCTCGCGCACGACTGTCGCGCCCGCCTCCAGCACCGCGGCCCGCTCCTCGGCGTCGCCGACCAGGTCGAGGTGGATCCGGCCGGGCGCCGGCAGCACGTCGGCCGGGCTGATCCACAGGTCCGGACGCCGGCCGTGCGGATCACGCAGCAGCACCGCCTCGGTCGGCGCGAGCGTGCCCTCGGTGAGCTTCACCCGATCCTCCTCGACCAGCGGCAGCCCGGTGACCGCACTCCAGAACGGGGCGAGCAGGTAGGGGTCGCGGCAGTGGATGACGATCGCGGCGAGGTCGGGCATGCCTCGAACCTAGTCGCCGGCGACGGCGGTCAGATCGGCCCTACGGTCGCGTAACCTACTCGGGGTAAAGTTTCGGCATGTCGGAACTCGTGTACCCCCCTGTGATCACCGCCGCCAAGACGATGTTCCGGCTGCTCGACCTGCGTCTGGACGTGTCCGGCAGCGAGCACGTGCCGGCCACCGGCGGCGCCGTCCTCGCGTCCAACCACGTGAGCTACCTCGACTTCATCTTCTGCGGCTACGGCGCCCACCCGGCGAAGCGGCTGGTCCGGTTCATGGCCAAGGACAGCGTCTTCCGGCACAGCGTCTCCGGTCCGCTGATGCGCGGCATGAAGCACATCCCGGTCAACCGCGCGGCCGGCGCCAGCTCGTACTCCACGGCTGTCGCCGCGCTGCGCCGGGGCGAGGTGGTGGGCGTCTTCCCGGAGGCGACGATCAGCCGCTCCTTCACCGTCAAGGACCTGAAGAACGGCGCGGCCCGGATGTCGCAGGAGGCCGGCGTGCCGCTGCTGCCGGTGGCGCTCTGGGGCACGCAGCGGCTGTGGACCAAGGGCCGCCCGCGTACGCTGACCCGCCGGCACACGCCGATCACCATCATCGTCGGCGAGCCGATGGACCCGGCCGCCTACCCGGACGCCACAGTCATGACCGCCGACCTGCGTACCCGTCTGTCGGCGCTCGTGGACCGGGCCCAGCGGGAGTACCCGGACAAGCCGTCCGGCCCGGACGACGCCTGGTGGCAGCCGGCCCACCTGGGCGGCGGCGCGCCGACCCCGGAGGAGGCGGTCGAGCTGGACCGGTCCGAGCGCCGCACCCGCAGCGCCTCCTGACCGCGCCCGCGCCCGGCGACCCGCCCGCGACGGGGGAGCGTCAGCAGGCGGAGCCGGGCCGGTCGTGCGCCGGGAAGCCGGACCACGACCACCGCGACGTCTCGGCCTCCGGCGAACGGTAGTAGTCGTCGCGGGACAGGAACTCCACCGGCAGCGAGCCCGGCAGCGTCACGGTGCCGAGCGTCGGGCCGGGGGAGGCGGCCACCCGGACGGCGAGCGCGTCCCGTTCCGGCCGGGACAGGTCGACCAGGTCGGCGTTCGCCAGCCGGAAACCGGCCACCGCGCGGCGCACCTGCCGGGCCAGCGCGGCCACCGTCCCGACCGGGCCGGTCAGCGCAAGCGCGGGCTGCCTGATGGTACGCAGCGCGTCGCAGACGACGCGCAGCTCACCGCTGCCGTCGCCGATCTCGGCCAGGTCCAGCCGGGACGGCCACTGCCAGCGGATCTGCGCGCTGACCAGGCGGGACAGCCGGCCCGGGCGCCGGTGCCGGGCGTCCGTCCGGCCGTCCCGCCCGGAGACCAGTGACAGCTCGGAGCCGGTGCAGACGTACGCGATCCGGCGGTCGGTCACGGTGACCGTCGCCGGGGTGGGCAGCGACCAGCAGCGGACGTCCTCGCTCGGGCCGAGCAGATGACCGGCGACGCGCAGGCGATGCTGGCCGAGCAGGCGTTCGCCCGGCTCGGGCACCAGCTCGTAGCGCCGGTCGAGCACGGGACGGGTGGGGTCGTCGTCGGCGTCGAACCGGTGTGGCCCGACGAAGAAGGGTGTGGCGTCCTCCGGCACGGTACGACCTCCCGATGACGGTTGGCGGTATCGGAGAGCCTGCCGGATTCCCGAGGTGACTGTCATGACGCCTGTTAGGGGGTCGGCCGGTCGGCCGACGCCTGCGACCGGTAGATGCCGATATCTTCCGGTCGGACGAGTCCGTCCTCGATCGCCCGGGCGAGCAGCGCCGACTTCGTGGCGGCCGGACGACCCGCTCGGGTGTACTTGATCCGCGCCCGGTCGACGTACTGCTTCACGGTGTGCTCACTGATCTGCATCCGGCGGGCCACCGACGCCTTCGACATCGACTGGAACCACAGCAGCAGCGCCTCCCGCTCCTTGTCCGACAGGGACGGACGGTCCGGCCGGGCGTCACCGACCATCGCGCCGGCCAGCGCCGGCGGCACGTACGGCCGGTCGCTCGCCGCCGCCAGCACAGTGGCCACACAGTGCTCCCGCCCCTCGTGCTTGGCCAGGAACGCGACCGCACCGGCATCGAGCGCGGCGAGCATGGTCTGCGGGTCGCTGTGCTCGGAGTAGACCACCACCCGGCGCCCGGCCGCGCTCAGCTCGGCCAGCTTGTCCAGCACCATCCGGCCGTGCAGGCGCAGGTCGAGCAGCACCACCTCGGCGTCCGGCGCGGCGCGCAGCACCTCGTCCGGGTCGTCGCCGGTGGCGAGCACCCGCAGCCGTGGTTCGCCGGACAGCCAGGCGCGCACCCCGTCGATCACCACCGGGTGGTCGTCCACGATCGCCACCCCGATCGGGGTGCCGGCGTTCACGTCCGCCGCCAGCGGGTCTGCGTCCATCTAATCTCCCCGTCGCGTTCGTGCAGGTGCTCCACCGGCCCGTAACCGCCGGCCGCCGGCTCGTCCGGGCCGTCGTGATCCGGTGTCACCAGGCTGACCACCACCTCGTCCGGGCCCGCGACCACAGTCAGCCGGGCCCAGCCCTCAGCCGCGGCGAGCGCCGCCGTGAGCGGGTCGGCCAGCCCGCGCCGGATCTCCACCGGCAGCTCCGGTGGCGTGCCGACCGACACCAGGTCGATCGGTAGTCCGTTGCGCTCGGCCAGGTCGGCCGCCGCGCGCAGTTCGTGCAGCAACGCGTCCGGCACGTCGTCCGACTCCGCGATCAGCCGGCGCAGCCGGGCCGCGGCCAGCACCGCGCGCCGCCGTACCGCCGGGTCGGCCGGGTCGGCCGCACCGGCCGCCAGCTCGGCCAGCACCTCCTCGGCGGTGCCGCTGACCAGGGCCAGGCGCGCCTGCCGTTCGGTGCGGGCACGCTCGGCCGCCTCCTGCTCCGCCGCCACGGCGAGCGTCGCCGCGGCGGTGGCCGCCCGCTCCCGGGCCTGGGCGGTGATCGCCGCCGCGCCGACGAAGACCGCCACCGGCAGGGTGGAGGTGCCGTAGACGTACATCGCGGTGCGGCTCAGGTCGGCCGGGGTGGTCGCCCCGTAGAACACCACAGCCGCCAGCGCGATCGCGCCGTGCGCGGTGAGCATGACCAGCAGCCAGCGCGCCGGCCGCTGCCAGATCGCCAGCAGGAAGAACCAGGCCAGGCCGCCCCACACCCAGTTGGCGGTGCTGAACAGGAACCGCTCGCCGGCCCCCGTGACCACCGCCGCGTCGACCACCAGCAGCACCGCGGCCAGCGGCCCGGCCGGCGGCAGTCCGCCGCGCAGCAGCCGTACCCCCGCGCCGACGCCGACCAGCGCGGTCACCAGCCAGCCCGCCGCCACCACGGCCGGGGCCGCCATGCCCTGCCCGGCCCGCGACACGGCCGGCAACGCGACCCCCAGATGCCAGGCCGCCGCGATGACGATCACCGCGATCCGCGCGCCCTGGTCGGACGCGTGGGCCACCGCGTGCGCCTCGGGCGGGGCCGTCGGCGCTCCGGATCGCGCCGCCGCACGAGGCCGGGGCAGCGGCCGCAGCGCGGGGCCGGCCGTCGCCGCCGTGCCCGACTCAGTCGCCACCGGACCACTCCAGCCGGATCCGGGTGCCGGCGCCAGGGGCGGAAGTCACCACCGCCCGACCGCCCACAGTGCTCATCCGCCCGTGGATCGACTCGCGCAGCCCGTACCTGTGGGCCGGGACCGTCGCCGGGTCGAAGCCGGGACCGTCGTCGGCCACCTCGACCACGACGGTGTCACCCTCGCGGGCCAGGCGCAGCGCCGCCGCCGCGCCCGGCGCGTGCCGCGCCACGTTCGCCAGCGCGGCGGCGGCGCTGTCGGCGAGCGCCGTGACGACCTCCGCCGGCAGCCGGCACGGTTCCAACGTCGCGGTCACCGCCGGGCCGGGCGCACTGGCGAGCAACTCGCGCAGCCGTTCGTCCAGGTCGGCCTCGGCGGGTGCGCTCGCGGTCCGCGCCCCCGCCAGGGCGGTGAGGGTACGCAGGTCGTGCACGCACCGGTCGCGCAACGTCGCCGAGTCGGGCACCGCGCCGAGGCCGACCATGGTGAGCGTGCCCAGGACCGTGTCGTGCAGGTCGCGGTTGTGCCGCCGTTCGGCCTCGCGGGCGGCGCGCGCCACCACCGCCTCGCGGGACAGCCGCTGGTAGTCGGCGAACGCGGCGTCGGCGCGGGCGATCCGGCGGCGCATCACCGCTGTCATCACCGCCGTGCTGCCGGTCTGCACCAGCAGTGTCGCGACGTGCGCCCGCGCCTCGGCCGGGTTGCCGGCCAGCGTGGTGCCGGTGCCGTACGCGGCGGCGACCAGCAGGCCGGCCGGCACGGACCAGCGGGCCGGCGCGGTGGCCTGCGCGTTGATGATCGTCGAGCTGGCCAGCACCGCGATCCAGCTCGCCTCGCCCGGCAGCACCTCCGGCGCGACGAGCCACGGCACGGCGAGCGCGGCGGCGGTGGTCAGCGCCACGTCACCGGCGACCAGCGGGCCGTCGATGCCGTGCCGGAACGCCCGCCACGCGTACCAGACCGACCAGGCGGTGAGCACGACGACCGCGGGGATCAACAGCGCGACCCGCACCGGCGGCGTACGCACCGACAGCGCGACCACCGCGCCGACCAGGCCGCAGGTGAGCCGCAGCAGCGCCGGCAGGGTGGTGAAGATCAGGCTGAACGCGTCACCCGCCGGGCGGGCCAGCGGGGGCCGTGGCAGCGGCATGGCGGCAGCGACCGGCATCGGGGGGATGTCCTTCCGGCAGCGACCCGGCCGGGTCCGCGCGGGCTTAGATCGACGCCGGAGAATAACACGGTTTGTCGCAACTGGTCACCCTTGGTGGTTGACGAGTTTCGCTCCGCCGTAAAGTAGCCGCCCTCCGGCCCGGCGTTCAGCGGCGCGGATCCCGGGTGCGCCGTGCCGACATCGGTCGATGGCCGGCGAGAAGGGGAGGCCGGGTATCCGGTTAACGCTTGTCCGGGCCTCCTATCCTGCCGATCATGGCGTATCAGCAGCCCCCGGTCCCGCCCAAGAAGTCCAAGCGAACCCTGTTCATCGTCCTGGGCGTGGTGCTCGCGCTCTGCTGCTCCGGCGGCGTGTTCGGCGGATTCCTCCTGTTCCGCGTGGTGAAGGACGCCACCGGGCCGGCCCGATCCGCTGCGGAGACGTTCGCCGAGGCGATCGTCGACCGCGACTATCCGGCCGCGTACCGGCAGCTCTGCACCCGGGTACGCGAGCGGGTCAGCGAGGAGGAGTTCGCCCAGCAGCGGGCCTCGCAGCCGGAGTTCACCGGCTACGCCATCACCGGCATCAACGTGTCGAACAACAACGGTCTGGTGAGCGGGTCGACGACCATCCGCTTCACGCCGGAGGTCGGCAACAAGGTGACCCAGGAGTTCCCCATGGTCAAGGAGGACGGGGAGTGGCGGATCTGCGAGTGAGCCGGGCTGAGCTCGCGGCGGACGTCGCGGACCGGCTCGCCCGCGAGCGCAACGTCTGGCTCTGCACGCTGCGCCCGGACGGCTCCCCGCACGTCACTCCGGTGTGGTTCGTCCATGCCGACGGCGTCTGGTGGATCGGCTGCGAGGGACGCAGCGTCAAGGCCCGCAACGTGGCGGCCGACCCCCGCGTCTCGCTCGCCCTGGAGGACGGCGTCCACCCGGTCGTCGCCGAGGGCGAGGCCCGCGTGCACCATGCCGCCTTCCCGCCCGCGATCGTCGCGGCGTTCGCCGAGAAGTACGCGGGATGGGACATCCGGCAGCCGGTCACCACGGACGGGGACCGGGTGCTGCTGGAGGTGCCCGTCCGGCGGTGGCTGCTCGCCGGAACGGCACGCTAGTCTCGCTCGTCGACCGCCACCGCTCGGCGGCGTACGCGATCATGCCCAAGACCACCGACGAAAACGGCGGGTCCTCGCGGCCCGGATTCCTGTGCCACTCTCTCCGCCATGCGCTTGTCGTCGGGCCTGCGAGTCGCCGCGGTCGTCGCCGGTCTGCTGTCGGTCGGAGCCGCGCTGCTCGCCATGCGGGAGGCTTCGCTTCTGTGGGCGGTGGTCACGCTGGCGGCGCTGTGCGGCCACGCCCTCACGGCCTCCGGCACCCGCCGGGCGCGGTGGGGCGCAGCCGCCGGTGCCGGGCTGTTCGCCCTGGTGGCGGCCGCGAACCTGCACCGGCGTCGGGAGCAGGACGAGGGCGAGCCGCTACGGGGCCAGGCGGAGGCGCGGGCGTACCTGCTGGAGAGCTGGCAGGACGGCCTCGACCGGCAGCGGCTGACCGCGTGGGGCCTGGCTCTCGGCGTACTCCTGCTGGGTGTCGCCGTGTCGGCGGCTCCGGCGCGCGGCGGGCGGCGCGGTGTGGTGACGACGGTCCTGGCGGTGGTCGTGCTCGTCTGGTGCGTGGTGAGCGTGGCGCTGACACCCGGCGAACCGCCGCTGCCCGACCTGTTCGTGGCGGTGTGGCCGGCGTTGCTCGCCGTGCTCGTGACCGCCGGGGTGCTGGCGTCGTCCGGACGGCGGAGCGATCGGCGCGGGCTCCTCCCGGCGGGAATGGCCCTGCTGTCGGTGGTCGCGGTGTGGACCTGCGCGGATCTCGCCTCCACATGGGCGAGCTGGTGGACGTTCGTCGAGCCCGCGAAGGGCGCCTTCCTGCAACCCGGCGTCATGGTGAGCGTGGACGCTCCGGCGGCAGGCGCCCTTGAGGTGTCCTCGGCGGTGGAGATGGCTGTCGCGCTCGGCGGCGTGGGGCTGGCGGTCGTCGGCGCGCTGCGCGCCCGCCGGGAGGCCGAGGACCGCTGAGCACCCTGCCGGGTCCGGCGGGCCGCGCCTACGGGTGCGTGTCGGTGATCGCGATGACCTCGTCGAGGCGGTCCAGCGCGGCCCGGAGGTCGTCGACCTTGGCCTGGATACGCTCGCGCTCGGCGCGCAGCATGGCCCGCTGCCCGGGATCGGTGTGCCCGGAGTCCCAGCACGGCAGGAGTTCGGCGATCCTGCGGCTGGTCAGGCCGGCCGCGTACATCTGCTGGATGAAGCGCACCAGCGTGACCGTGTCCGGCCGGTAGAGGCGCTGGCCGGACGCGCTGCGCCGGGGGAGGAGAAGGCCCTGCTGCTCGTAGTAGCGCACGGCACGCACCGAGACACCGGCGTCGCGCGCCACCTCGCCGATGCGGATCAGCGGCTCGGTCACGGTGACCCCTCTCACCCCGGTGTCGGCGATCAACACTTGCCTCTGACGTCAACGTCAGGTTTTAGCGTACCGGCATGGACATCAACGAATCGGTAGCCCTCGTCACCGGAGCCAACCGCGGCCTGGGCCGCGCCTTCGCCCAGCGCCTGCTCGAACGCGGTGCCCGCAAGGTCTACGCGACCGCCCGCCGCCCCGAGACCGTCGACCTGCCCGGCGTCGAGGTGCTTCCGCTGGACATCACCAGTGCCGCGTCGGTGCGAGCCGTCGCCGCTGCCGCGCCGGACGTCACGCTGCTCGTCAACAACGCCGGGATCCAGACCGGAACCGACCTGGTGACCGGCTCGCTGGACGGGGTACGGCACGAGGTGGAGACCAACGTGCTCGGGCATCTGACGATGATCAGGGCGTTCGCACCGGTGCTCGCCCGGCACGGCGGCGGTGCGATCGTGAACGTGCTCTCCGCCATGTCGTGGTTCGGGACCAGGGGCGCCGGCGCCTACCACCTGACCAAGGCCGCCGCGTGGGCCATGACGAACGGCGTACGCCTGGAACTCGCCGACCAGGGCACGCTCGTGACGGCGGTGCACCTCGGCCTGGCCGACACCGACATGTCAGCCGGCTGGCCCGTAGACAAGATCGCGCCGTCCGAGCTGGCCGACGCGGCGCTCGACGGTGTCGAGGCGGGTTCCGCCGAGGTGCTGGCCGACCAGTGGAGTCGCGACGTCAAGTCCCGGCTGACGCTGAAGCCGGAGGAGTTCAACGCCGCGATGGACCGGGCCCTGGCGGCGCTGACGGCTGCCTGAGCGGGCTTCGGCCATCCAGTCGCGCTGACGATCACGGCTCGGCGACGTTCGACCGCCGGGCCCTGATCGTCACCCACGCCATGGTCACGAGGAGCACCACGGACACCACAGCCGCCCCGGCCACCAGCGGGTTGACGAACCCCGGCACCAACTCCGGCCCACACGTGGTGTCATGCAGTGGCCAGATGGACGACGACCCACCCGCTCGCTCCGGGTCGTACGGCATGTCGCCACGCATCGCGATCCGGCACCTGTCGTCGGGGTCGGTCGGCAAGCCGGACGCCATTCGGCTCAGTCCGTAACCGTATGTGGCGAGTGACGTCAGCACCGGCCCGGCGATCAGCAACCAGCGGACACGTCTCTGTCGTCTGGTCGGGTCGGGTGTGCTCATTCGTCTTCGCGCGTTCACCAGGAGGAGCAGACCCCACAGGGGCAGCGCCACAGCGCCGACCGCGAGCAACGGCCACGCCAGCGTTAGCAGCACCAGGACGATGTAGGCCACCATCAACGCGACCTGGGTGAACTCCATGGCGGCCACAACCTACTAGCTGTCGCTCGCGATCTGGTGCCTGTGCCCGTACCGATGGCTGTACCGCACCTGTCTTGACCGAAGGCGGGACGCCACCATTCGTACGGAGGTTGCACGGCTCCTGACCGATGAGCAAGATCAGCGGCAGGACAGCCGACCGAAGGATGACGCGATGGGCGCCTCACACGGATTCGCACCGTCGACCCTGCGCGACGTGGGTGAGGAAGACGATGGCGTCTACGTCATCGCGGTGGGCGACACCGGTGAACCAGAGTCCTGGCAACTGGCCCTGATGGAGTGCGACGAGGATGCCCTGGAAGACCCGCAGGAAATCGCCTTGGGCTTTGACACGTACTGCCTGGTGGTCGATCCGGGGCAGGCTACCCACTACGGCGGAGTCGTCGAATGTGAGGTGACCGGGACGCGGCTGAGGC
Source organism: Micromonospora sp. NPDC049151 (assembly GCF_040648395.1). Lineage (NCBI taxonomy): Bacteria > Bacillati > Actinomycetota > Actinomycetes > Micromonosporales > Micromonosporaceae > Micromonospora > Micromonospora sp. NPDC049151. The sequence goes on along the minus strand of NZ_JBEZDP010000022.1, from coordinate 80,893 downwards.
TCAAGCTCACGAGCGAGGCGGCCCAGGCACTCGCGTTGCCGACCGATGCCACCTTCGGCCTGCACCTGACCGCTGATCAGGTTTCGATGCTCAAGCGTGGCCTGACCCGGGTTCTCACATCCGGCCGCAGCGACGCTCGACCCACGCTCCTGCTCAACTAGCTAGCTGCCCACCATCCGCGAACCGGAACCGTTCGGCGACTCCGTCTCAACCGGCGGCGTCAGCCGCCGACCTGCGGTGGTGGGGGTGCGCCCGGCAGGATTCGAACCTGCGGCCTTGGGATTAGAAGTCCCCTGCTCTATCCGCTGAGCTACGGGCGCGCGCCGACGATCGTCGCGCCAAGAGGGTACCGCCGCTCCCCACGTGTCCGGGGGTACGGGTCGGCGCGTCCGTTTCCGTCCCTCAGCGTCCCATGCCGGTGCCCGGACCGGCACCACAGTTCCGGCGGGTCCGGCGCGGGCCGGGCGGGCCGCGATCCGTACCCTCGTCGGATGCTGCTCGACCAGGAAACCGAGAACGAGATCGTCTTCGAGCTGTGCCAGCTCCTCGGGCGGGCCATTCTGCCCCTCACCGGCTCGGACGCGCCGGGAGCGCCGGCGGGCGTCGCCGGCACCGCCTTCTTCTACAGCGAGCTGGTGGGCGCCACCGACGACGGCGAGATCGCGCACGAGTGGCTGCTCACCGCCGACGCGCTGACCAGCCGGGCGTACGGCGAGATCGGGTTGCGGCCGAGCGTCACCGACCCGGCCGAGGGGGCGGACGAGCCGATCGACCTGCCCGGTTTCGCCGACCACTGGCTGCACCTGCCCGAACTGGGGATCGCCGCGATGCCGACCGGCGGCCTGCACGGCTACGCCGACGATCGGGGCTGGTGCTGGCGTACCCAGCAGGTCACCGAGGCGGTGGCCGCGCCGCCCGACTCGGTCGCGCGGATCGGCGCGGCGCCCGCGTCGGCGTTCGTGCTGGCCCTCGGTGTCGGCGACGGCGGGTCGCGGCCGTTGGAGGCGGTGGTCGAGCGGGTCGCCCGGGACGGCGGCGAGGTGCGGGTCACGACGGAACTGCCCGCCGGCTACGTGGGCGCGCCCGTGTTCGCGGTCGAGGCCGGGCCGGACGGCGGGCCCGCGCTGCGCTGCCTGGGCGTGGTGCTGCCGCCGCAGGCCGGTGGCCATCCGATCGCCACGTTCGACCGGATCCGCGCCGCGCTCACGGCCGTCGTCGCCGACTGAACCGGCGGTCCGGCGGCGGGACGGCCGACCGAACCCGACGTCCCGGCGGTGGGACGGACCGGCCTCAGCCCTCGGCGTTCGCGTCGGCCGGCCTGCGCGGGGCGGGCGGCGTCGTCGGCTCCGGCTCGGTCGGCCCGGCGCGGAGGAAGCCCTCCGCCCACCGTCCGACCTCCGCGAAGACCTTCTCGCGTACGCCGGGACTGGACAGCGTGAGGTCGTGCAGCCCGCCGTCGAAACGGGCGAGCGTGACGTGCCGCCCGAGGCGGGGCGCCCAGCGCACCATGTGCTCGACGTCGAGCACCGCGTCGGCACCGGTGGCGCTGTCGTGCCACTTGGCGCCCCGGAAACTCCGCGTGGAGCAGGCGAGCAGCACCGGCACCGGGATGTCCAGCCCGGCCCGCAGGCGGCGCTGACCGGCACGGATCGCGTTGATCCAGCCGGCCCGCACCGGGAAGCCGGCGAGCGGCTTCCAGGCCAGGTCGTACCGCCACTCGCCCCGGTGGTCGGCGTGCAGGCTCTCGCCGTACACCGTGCCCAGGCCGAACGGCAGCACACGCCGCGGCGCCCGGCGGCCCAGGCGGGAGACGGCGGCCGCGAGGGGTCGGCGGACCATCCAGGGCGCGTTGATGTCGAAGAAGGGGCTGTTGAGCACGATGCCGTCGACCAGGCCCGCGTCGCGGCGGTCGTGCGCCCAGAGCGAGATGATCAGACCGCCGGTCGAGTGGCCCATGGCGAGCAGGGTGTCGTGGCCCTCCTCGGCGCGGATGATCTCCGCGGCGGCGTCCAGCTCGGGGAAGTAGTCGCTCAGGTCGCGGCAGAAGTTCGGGGTCTGGTGCGGGAGCAGGCTGCGGCCGTACTTGCGCAGGTCGAGCGCGTAGAAGTCCCAGCCGCGCTCGGCGAAGAAGTCGGCCACGTGGGTCTGGAAGAAGTAGTCGACGAAGCCGTGCACGTAGAGCACGGCGCGGCCGGTCGGGCGGTCGGCCCGCCGCCGCACGAGGGTCGCGACCACCGGCCCCTCGTCGTCGGTGCCCAGCTCGATCGTCCGCCGCTCGTAGGGGGCGCCCAGCACGTCCGGTTCCACGACCGCGACGGTACGCCGCCGCGCTACCCGGCGGTAGGGGTGGTGAAAGGAGGGGGCCCTTGTTAACGCCTCCGGTAGAGGAAGGGCCCCCTGTTAACAACGCCTCGGCGCAGGACGGCCCGCCCGCCGGCACCGGGCGGGCGGGCCGTGCCGGAATTCAGGCGGTCTCGGCGTCCTCGCGCTCGGCGTCCAGCAACGGGGTGCCCTCGGGCTGGTCGACGGCGCGCAGGTGCTTGTTGTGGCGCGGCTCCTGCCGGGTCTTCGCGTCGTTGAGCTTGCGGCGCAGGTCGTCCCGGACGTCGTTGAGCGCGGCGTGCAGATCCTCCTCGGTCGAGGTGGTGACGATCTTCTGCCGCCCGGCGATCCAGCACTCCAGGGTCACCTTCTGGCCCCGGGCCTCGCGATCCTTGACGGACACCTCCAGCTCGGTGGCGTCGGCGTGGAAGCCGGCGAGCCGGGCGTCCAGGGTCCCGAACTGCTCGGCGATCCAGTTGCGGTCGCCCTGGGAGAACCCGGCGCCGACCCGCAGGCACTCGGCCACGGTCGCGGGGTTCGCCACGGCGCTCATCGCGCTGCCTCGCGGACGTCTCGGAGAAGCATCGGAGCTCCCTTTCTCTCGGTTGATCACAGACATACCCAACCGGCCTGATTCCGGAACGCCTGCCTGCCGGCTCCTCTCGATCATGCATCGCCGCAGGTCAGGCCCGTAGGGCCGGTCGGCCTAGCAGATCGGGACCTTGATCAGGTGGTTGTCCACAGGGCCGCCCGTCATCCACAGGTCCGGGCCGGCGGGTGGTCCGGGCGGGGCATCCGGCCGACGCTCATCGGGACAAGCCGATCCCTGGGAGGGGCGATGTTCGATACGTACGTGACGATCGTCGGCAACGTGCTCACCGCGCCGGAGTGGCGCCGTACCACGCAGAGCGGAACGCTGGTGGCCAACTTCAAGGTCGCCTCGACCGCCCGCCGGCTCGACCGCGACAGCGGCCGCTGGGTCGACGGCAACAGCCTTCGGGTACGCGTCAACTGCTGGCGCCGCCTCGCCGAGGGAGTGGCCGCCTCGGTGGCGGTGGGTGATCCGGTGATCGTCGCCGGCCGCCTCTACACCCGGGACTGGACCGACGAGTCCGGCACCCACCGCACGCTCTACGAGCTGGAGGCGGTCGCGGTCGGGCACGACCTGTCCCGCGGCCGGGCCCGCTTCCTGCGCAACCAGCCCCGCGCCGCCACCAGCACGGTCGAGGACGCCGAGGCCGAGCAGCGGGTGCACGGCGAGGCGACCGAGCCGGTGCCGGCCGCGCAGGCCCCCGCCACGTTCGACGACCGGCCCTTCGACGACGACTTCCCGCCGCCGGAGTACGGGGGCGGCCGGACTGGGCCGGCCGATGCCGTCGAGCGGGTGGGCGAGCCCGACCCGTTCGACGTCGGCCCCGGCCTGCCGGGCGCCGCCGCCCTCGGTGCCCGGCCGCGCGTGCAGGGCACCGGCTTCGACCCGGGGGCGGGCGACCCGGTCGCGGAGGAGGACGAGCTGGGCGACGTGGCGGACGACGGTCCGGTCACGGCCGAGGACGACGAGCTGGGCGCTGTCACACCGCTGGAGATCGACGCGCCGGGTGGTTCCGGACCGGATGGGGCCGAGCCGACCGGTGCCGGCGGCGGAAGCGCTCCGGGGCGTCGCGGGCGGCGGCGTACCCCGGTGCCCGCCTGACCCTCCGTCCGACGGGGGCGCGGGGTGGTGACAGCGGCGTCACCACCCCGCGGTACGACTAGGCTGGCCGGCCGGAGGTGGTGACGGGTGCGGCAGGCGACCGCCATGGCGAACGCGACCGGGTTGGTGGCGGGCTACGCGCTCGACGCCCTGCTCGGTGACCCCCGACGGTGGCATCCGGTGGCCGGCTTCGGCCGCGCGGCCGGCGCGCTGGAGCGGCGGCTCTACCGCCCCGACCGGGCGGCCGGCGCCGCGTTCACCGCGCTGGCGGTCGGCGGGCCGGTCCTGCTCGGCACCGCCGCCGCGCTGGCGACCCGGCGCCATCCGGTCGCGCGGGCCGCGCTGGTGGCCGCCGGCACCTGGACGGTGCTCGGCGGGCGCACGCTGCGGCGCGAGTCCCGGGTGATGGCGCGGGCGCTGGGCCGGGCCGACCTGCCCGCCGCCCGGGCCCGTCTGGGTAACCTCTGCGGGCGTGACCCGTCCACCCTCGACGAGCCCGAGCTCGCCCGCGCCACCGTCGAGTCGGTCGCCGAGAACACCTCGGACGCCGTTGTCGCCCCGCTGGTCTGGGGCGCGGTCGCGGGCCTGCCCGGCCTGCTCGGCTACCGGGCGGCGAACACGCTCGACGCGATGGTCGGGCACCGCTCGCCCCGGTACGCCCGCTTCGGCACGCCCGCGGCCCGGCTGGACGACGCGCTGAACCTGGTGCCGTCCCGGCTGACCGGGGTGCTCACGGTGGCCGTCGCGCCGGTGGCGAACGGGAACCGCGCCACCGCCTGGCACGTGTGGCGGCGGGACCGGGCCGACCACCCGAGCCCGAACGCCGGCCAGTGCGAGGCGGCCATGGCGGGCGCGCTCGGCGTACGGCTCGGCGGACGCAACGTCTACTTCGGCCGCGCCGAGACCCGCCCGTTCCTCGGTGACGGGCCACGCCCCGACGCGCGGCACCTGAAGCGGGCCGCCCGCATCTCCGGCGCGGTGGGTGCGGCCGCGCTCGGCCTGGCCGCGCTCTACCCGGTGACAGTCGGCCGGGTGGCCGGGGCCGCCGGGCGGGCCGCGCTCGGCGCCGTCACCCGAGCGGCCCGTGGCTCAGGCCGGGGGAGCGCGCGGTGAGCGGCGGGCTGCTTGTCGCCGGCACCACCTCCGACGCCGGCAAGAGCGTGCTCACCGCCGGCATCTGCCGCTGGCTGCGCCGCCGGGGTGTCCGGGTCGCCCCGTTCAAGGCGCAGAACATGTCGAACAACTCCGCGGTGGTGGTCGGCCCGGACGGCCGCGGCGGGGAACTGGGCCGGGCCCAGGCGATGCAGGCCGCAGCCTGCGGGCTCGACGCCGATCTGCGCTTCAACCCGGTGCTGCTCAAGCCGGGCAGCGACCACGCCAGCCAGGTGGTGCTGCTCGGCGAGGCGGTCGGCACGGTCACCGCCGGCAACTACCAGGAGGTACGGGCCCGGCTGGCCACCACCGCGTACGCGGCGCTGGCCGAGCTGCGGGCCGAGTACGACGTGGTGATCTGCGAGGGCGCGGGCAGCCCCGCCGAGATCAACCTGCGCGACGGCGACTACGTCAACATGGGGCTGGCGCGGCAGGCCGGGCTGCCCGCGATCGTGGTCGGCGACATCGACCGGGGCGGGGTGTTCGCCTCGATGTTCGGCACCGTCGCGTTGCTCGACGCGGCCGACCAGGCGCTGGTGGCCGGGTTCGTGGTGAACAAGTTCCGCGGCGACCGTGGTCTGCTCCAGCCGGGGCTGGACATGCTGCGCCGGGTCACCGGCCGCCCGGCGTACGGGGTGGTGCCCTGGGCACTCGACCTGTGGCTGGACGCGGAGGACTCGCTCGCGTACGGGCGCGTGCTCGGCCGCCCGGCCGCGCCCCGGGGCACCGACTGGCTCGACGTCGCCGTGGTGCGGCTACCCCGGATCAGCAACGCCACCGACGTCGAGGCCCTCGCCACGGAGCCTGGTGTGCGGGTACGCCTCACCGTCGAACCGGCCGAACTGGCCGCCGCCGACCTGGTGGTGCTCCCCGGCACCAAGTCGACTGTCGCCGACCTGGAGTGGCTGCGGGAGACCGGCCTGGCCGACGCGGTGCTGACGCACGCCGCCGCCGGACGGCCGCTGCTCGGCATCTGCGGCGGCTTCCAGATGCTGGGCCGGGCGATCCACGACCCGGTGGAGAGCCGCCGGGGCAGCGTGCCCGGCCTCGGGCTGCTGCCCGTCGAGATCACCTTCGAGCCGCGCAAGACGGTACGCCGGGCCGAGGGCACCGCCTCCGGAGACGTGCCGGTGCACGGCTACGAGATCCACCACGGCCGTGTCTCGGCCGCCGACCCGGGGCTGGCGCCGCTGCTGCGCTACGCCGACGGCACCGGCGAGGGTGCCCGCCTCGGCACCGTGTACGGCACACACTGGCACGGCGCCTTCTCGTCGGACGCGTTCCGCCGCGGGTTCCTCACCGAGGTCGCGGAGGCGGCCGGACGGACCGGGTTCAAGGTCGCGCCGGACACGTCCTTCGCGGCGGCCCGGGAGCGGACGCTGGACCTGCTCGGCGATCTGGTCGAGGAACACCTCGACACGGACGCGCTGTGGCGGCTGATCGAGTCCGGGCCACCGCCCGGGCTGCCGTTCGTGCCACCCGGCGCGCCACCGGCGTAGAGCGTCGGAGGGCGGCCGCCGCGACGGCTCAGTAGCGCACGTCGGCCGGGCGGTCGGACATCGGCAGCCCGGCCTCCCGCCAGCCCCGCACCCCGCCGACCATGTCGGTGGCCTGCCGCAGACCCAGCGTCTGGAGGCTGGCGGCGGCCAGGCTGGAGCTGTAGCCCTCCCGGCACACCACGATGATCTCGCGGTCGTACCCGGTGGCCTCCGGGATGCGCCACGCGCTGGCCGGGTCGAGCCGCCACTCCAGCACCGTGCGGTCGATGACGATCGCGCCGGGCAGCTCACCCTCCTCGCGGCGCTGCGCCTCGGTACGCGTGTCGATAAGCAGCGCGCCGCCACGGACCGCCTCGACGGTCTCGTGCGGAGTGAGCCGGCGGAGACCGGCGCGGGCCTGTTCCAGAAGGGCGTCGACGCCCGGACACATCACGTCATGGAGCACCCCCCGATGATGCCCAGCGGGCCGAGCCGCCGCTCGGCGAAACGGTCCGCCCGGGTCGCAGGTTCCAGCGGACGGGGGAACGTTAGCGTCGGTCGGGTGAACGTGGCGGTGATCGGGGCGTACGCCGGGTTGGCCCGCCGGGTGCTTGCCGGTCCGGCGCGGTTGGGGCGTACCCGGCTGGTCGCCGTCGACGGGCCGAGCGGCGCGGGCAAGAGCGTGTTCGCGACGCGCCTCGCGGACGCCCTCGCGGAGCGGGCGGGCACCCCCCGCCCGCCGCTCGTGCACACCGACGACCTGCTCGACGGCTGGGACGACCAGCTCACGTTCTGGAACCGGCTGGAGGAGCAGGTGCTCGGCCCGGTGCGGGCGGGGCGGCCGGGCGGCTACCGCCGCTACAGCTGGGTGCGCCGCCGTTTCCTGGACCGGGTGGTGCCGGTGCCGGCCGCACCGGTGCTGATCGTCGAGGGGGTGAGTGCCGCCCGTGCCGTGGTACGCCCCGAGCTGACGCTGTCGGTGCTCGTCACCGCACCGGCCGAACTGCGGTTGCGGCGGGCGCTGGCCCGCGACGGCGCGCGGATCCTGCCGGAGCTGCGGCGCTGGCACGCGGGGGAGCGGGCGCACTTCGCCGCCGACGGCACCGCCTCGGCGGTGGACCTGGTCGTCGACGGTGCCCCGGACCTGCCGCACGACGCGGACCGCTACTACGTGCGCGTGGGTCGGCGATCGGGCTCGGGCGACGTGACGGGGTAAGGCCAGCATACGATTCCGGTCATGACCACTCCGATCCTCTCCGAGTCCGAGGTGCGGGCCGCCGTCGAGCGGGAACTCCCCGGCGTCCGCGCCGACCTCGAGCGACTCGTCCGCATCCCGGGCATCGCCTTCGAGGGCTTCGACCACTCGCACGTGGAGCGTTCCGCCGAGGCGGTGGCGGAGCTGCTGCGCGGCTGCGGCCTCGACACGCGGATCGTCCGGTCCGGCGGCCAGCCCGCGGTGATCGGCATCAAGGCGGCCCCGCCCGGCGCACCCACCGTGCTCATGTACGCGCACCACGACGTGCAGCCGGTCGGCGACCTGTCGCTGTGGGAGTCGGACCCGTTCGAGCCGGTGGAGCGCGACGGCCGCCTCTACGGCCGGGGCGCCGCCGACGACAAGGCCGGCATCATGGCGCACGTCGCCGCGCTGCGCGCGTTCGGCGACCGGCTCCCGGTCGGCGTGGTGCTGTTCATCGAGGGCGAGGAGGAGTACGGCTCGGACTCGCTGGAGCGGCTGCTCGCCGAGCACCGTGACGACCTGGCCTCGGACGTCATCGTCATCGCCGACTCCACCAACTGGGATGTCGGCGTGCCGGCGCTGACCACCTCGCTGCGCGGCATCGTCAACTGCTTCGTGGAGGTGCGCACGCTCGACCACGCGGTGCACAGCGGCATGTTCGGCGGTGCCGTGCCGGACGCGCTCACCGCGCTGGTGAAGCTGCTCGGCACGCTGCACGACGAGGCCGGCGACGTCGCGGTGGAGGGGCTGGTCGGCCGGGAGGGCGCCAGCGTCGACTACCCGGAGGACCGGTTCCGCGCCGAGGCCGGCCTGGTAGAAGGTGCCAAGCTGCTCGGCACCGGCCGGATCACCGACCGGCTCTGGACCAAGCCGGCGCTGGCGATCCTCGGCGTGGACGCGCCGTCCACCGGCGAGGCGCCGAACGCGCTGGTGCCGTCCGCGAAGGCGAAGCTGAGCGTACGGCTGGCGCCGGGCGACGACCCGAAGAAGGCGTACGCGGCGCTGACCGCGCACCTGGAGCGGCACGCGCCCTGGGGCGCACAGGTGTCGGTGACGTTCGAGCACGACGGCGCGCCGTGCGTCATCGACGCCTCCGGGCCGATGTTCGACGCGGCCCGGTCGGCGTTCCGCACGGCCTGGGACGGCACCGACCCGGTCGACATCGGGGTGGGCGGGTCGATCCCGTTCATCGCCACGTTCCAGGAGATGTTCCCCCGGGCCGCGATCCTGGTGACCGGTGTGGAGGACCCGCACGCGCGGGCGCACGGGCCGAACGAGAGCCTGCACCTCGGCGAGTTCGCCCGGGTGTGCCTGGCCGAGGCGCTGCTGCTGGCCCGGGTGGCCGAGGTCGGAAACCGCGCCTGAGGTGTCGAAACCGTAACTTCGGGGCCGATGTCGGAGTTTGTGGTGTGTCGGCGGGCGGGGTGTTATAGCCTTTCGAACATGCGTACGAACGACGAGATCGAGCGGCTTCAGGCCGCCGTCCGTGCTCTGGGGGACGTCGACGTCTCCGCGTGGTCCGAGGACACGCTCAACGAACAGATCGGCGAGCTCTCCGCCGCCCTGGTCACGCTCGACGCGCTGCTCACCCGGGTCGCCGAGGGCGTGCGCGGGCGCGGCCTGCGCATCGAGGAACCCGTCTCGGCCTGACCGCCGGCCCGGCGACACATCGGCCCCGGCGACACGTCGACCCGGCGGCGGCCCGGCGATTCGGCGGCCCGATGATTCGGCGGCCCGGCGCACCCCTGCGGTGTGCCGGGTCGCCGGATCCGCCCCGATGTCACAGGCGGCTGGCAGGATGTGGACGTGCGTTTCGCGGAGCTGGCGGCCACCTCGGCCGCGGTCGGCGCCACCAGTGGCCGTCGGGCCAAGGTGGAGCTGCTGGCCGCCGCGCTGCGCGGGCTGGAGCCGGGCGAGATCCCGGCCGGCGCCGGTTACCTCGCCGGCGAGCTGCGCCAGCGCCAGACCGGTGTCGGCTGGGCGGGCCTGCGTGACCTGCCCCCGCCGGCCGCCGAGCCGACGCTCACCGTCGCCGCCGTGGACGCGGCGATCGAGGAGATCTCCCGCGTCGCCGGATCCGGCTCGCAGGCCCGGCGGCGGGAACTGGTCGGCCGTCTCTTCGCCGCCGCCACCGCCGACGAGCAGCGCCTGCTGACAGGCCTGTTCCGGGGCGAGTTGCGCCAGGGCGCGCAGGCCGGGCTGCTGACCGACGCGGTCGCGCGCGCCGCCGACGTGCCGCTCACCGCCGTCCGGCGGGCCCTGCTGCTCGCCGGTGACCTTCGGGCGGTGGCGGTCGCGGCGCTCACCGGCGGCGCCGACGCGCTGGCCGGGTTCGGGCTCCAGGTGGGCCGGCCGCTCGCGCCGATGCTCGCGCAGAGCGCCCCCTCTGTCGACGAGGCGCTCACCGCCACCGGCGTGCCGGCGGTGGTCGACGTCAAGCTCGACGGCATCCGCATCCAGGTGCACCGCTCCGGAGCGGACATCGCCGTCTTCACCCGCAGCCTCGACGAGGTCACCGGCCGGCTGCCCCAGGTGGTGGCCGCCGTCCGCGCGCTGCCCGCCCGCGAGCTGGTGCTCGACGGTGAGGCGATCGGGCTGGACGCCGCCGGCCGGCCGCTGCCGTTTCAGGAGACGTCCAGCCGGGCGGCCCGGCGCACCACGCCCAGCACCACCGGGCAGGCGCCTGTCGCGCCGGCCGTGCTGGCCGCCGCCGAGCGCACCGGCGAGCCGGTGCTCACGCCGTACTTCTTCGACCTGCTGCACATCGACGGCGCCGACCTGATCGACGCGCCGGGGCGGGAGCGGTGGGCGGCCCTGGCCGGCGCGGTCGACGCCTCGCTGCTCGTCGACCGGGTCGAGGTGGACGACGTGGCGCAGGCCGCCACCGCGTTCGCCGCGGCGGTCGACGCCGGTCAGGAAGGCGTGGTGGTCAAGGACCCGGCCGCCCCCTACGACGCGGGCCGGCGCGGCTCGGCCTGGGTCAAGGTGAAGCCGCGGCACACGCTCGACCTGGTGGTCCTCGCGGTCGAGTGGGGCAGCGGCCGGCGGGAGGGGTGGCTGTCCAACCTGCACCTGGGCGCACGCGATCCGCGTACCGGCGAGTTCGTCATGCTCGGCAAGACGTTCAAGGGCCTCACCGACGAGCTGCTGCGCTGGCAGACCGAGCGGTTCCTGTCGCTCGCCGTGGAGAAGGGCGACTGGGTGGTGCGGGTCCGGCCGGAGCAGGTCGTCGAGATCGCGTTCGACGGGGTGCAGACCAGCAGCCGCTACCCGGGCGGCATGGCGTTGCGCTTCGCCCGCGTGCTGCGTTACCGCGACGACAAGACCGCCGCCGAGGCGGACACCATCGACGCGGTCCGCGCCATCCACGCCGGCCGGGTCACCGGCTGACGACTCAGCCGGCCGACAGCGACCGGGCGTAGTTGACCTGGTTGTTGATCTGCTGCACCTGGAACTGGTCGGCCACCGGGATCCGCGCGACGTACTGGTGACCGCCGCTGCTCACCGTCACCTGCACGGTGCCGTAGTGCCGCGTCTCCTTGATCAGCAGGAACAGGAGGCTGAACACGGTCAGGCAGAAGAAGCCGAGGATCGCGGCGACGATCGCCCAGGGAGCGATCTTCTCCTCCCGCTGCCAGTAGTCGGTCACGTACCAGGAGGCGCCGGCGAGCGGCAGCACACCGGCCGGGGTACGGATGACCGGCGGCGTCACCACGATCTCGGCGATCTGCACGGCGACCGCCGACTGCGCGGGCGGCACCGGCCCGCCCGGCGGGTACGGCCCGTGGTGCGGTGCGACCGCCCCGGCCGGCGGCACCGGTGGCGCGGAGAACTGGGCCGGTGGCGCGGAGAACTGGGCCGGCGGCGCGGAGAACTGGGCGGTCGCCGGTGGGCCGGAGAACGGTGCGGGTGGCGCGGAGGACTGCGGCGCGGCGGGGAACTGCGCGGTGGGCGCGGGGGTGACAGGTGCGTCCGGCACGGCTACCACCGGGAACTGCTCGGTGGGCGGCGCGACGGCCGGCGGCATGGCCGACCACGGGTCGTACGCGGGCGGCTCGGCGGCCGGGGGCGTCGTGGAGTCAGAGGTCACCGCGACCCCCACGATTGACGATCATCCGCGGACCTTACAACGTCCCCGCCGTCCGGTGTGCCCACCGGGAGGGCGGACGTCGTCAGGCGCAGGTGGGGGCGGCCGGCTCGGCGGCCCGGTCCACCGGCTCGCCCGGCTTGTCCAGTCCGGCGAGGCGGCGGGCCTCCCGGCGGGCGACCCAGCCGTAGCCGAACAGGCTCATCACCGCGAAGATCCACCACTGCCAGACGTAGCCGAAGTTCTGCCAGTTGTTCGTGTGGCCGATCTGGACCGCCTGGAAGGCCGGGTCGGCGGCCGGGGTCTGCCCGTCGAGTAGCACGTAGCCGCCGCTCACCGGGTAGGGAAGCTGCTGGGCCAGGCGGGGGATGTCGATGCGCCGGGCCTCCAGCTTGCCGTCGCGCCGGGCGACCGCGCCGCCGCCGCTCTCGCTGCCGACGACCCGGCCGGTCACCGTCACCTCGCCGGTCGGCGCCGCCGGCACCTGCGGCTGGACGGTCGCCGCGGCGCCCGGGGCGGGCGGGATCCAGCCGCGGTCGACGAGGACCGCGCTGCCGTCGGCCAGCACCAGCGGGGTGAGCACCTCGAAGCCGACCTTGTTGTCGACGGTCCGGCCGCGGATCAGGATGACGTTCGCGCTGTCGTACCGGCCGGTGGCGGTGACCCGGCTCCAGGTGACCTGCTCCGACGGGGCGGGACCGACGTCATCGGCGCCGCCGCTGGGCGCGGGGAGCGCGTCGCGCAGCGGCGCGGGCGTCATGGTGGCCCCGGCGTCGATGCGCTCGTTGACCGCCGTCCGGCCCCGGTAGCGGTCGAGCTGCCAGTTGCCCAGGAACACCATCACCGTCGCGGCGACGAGCGTGAGCGCGAGGTAGCCGAGCCAGCGCGGGGTCAGCAGGAACCGGTACACGTTGGCCAAGGCTACCCGTATGAGCGGAGCCACTCGCCGCAGCCAGGGAGAAAGGGTGGTGTGCGCGGCTCTCGCGCGCGGGAGCGGACGGGTATGGTCACGCGGGCGGAAACCACCCACATCAGGAGTCGATGATGACCGACGTGCCGCGCGTCGTGCTGAGTGCGCCCTCCTCGGGGCACGGCACCGGCGCCGTCTCCCTCGGCCTGCTCGCGGCGCTCACCGACCGGGGGCTTCCGGTGGCCGGGTTCAAGGTCGGGCCGGACCAGGTGGACGCGGCGTACCTGGGGCTCGCCGCCGGCCGCGCCGGGCGCACGCTGGACCCGCGACTGGTCGGCCCGGAGCGGGTCGCGCCCCTGTTCGCGTACGGCGCCGCCGACACCGAGTTCGCGCTGGTGCAGGGCACGATGGGCCTCTACGACTCGGTCGCCGGTCGCCCGGAGAGCGAGTCGACGGCGGCCGTCGCCACCGCGCTGCGCAGCCCGGTGGTGCTGGTGGTGGACGTGGCCGCGATGGGGCAGTCGGTGGCCGCACTGGTGCACGGCTTCCGGGCGTACGACGACGAGCTGTGGCTGGGCGGCGTGATCCTCAACCGGGTGGCCTCGCCCCGGCACGAGGCGCTGCTGCGCGAGGCGCTCGACGACGTGGGCGTCCCGGTCTACGGTGCGTTGCGCCGGCACGAACTGCCCCCGGTGCTGCCCGCCCGCCGGTACGGCACCGGGCCGGTGGTGCGCGCCGACGCCGAGGCCGAACGCGGCGTACGCCGCCTCGGTGAGGCGGTGGCCGCGACAGTCGACCTCGACCGGCTGCTGGCGCTGGCTCGCTCCGCCCCCGCGCTCACCGTCGAGCCGTGGTCGCCGGAGCCGGCCGACGGCCCGTCGGTGCCGGGGGAGCGCCCGGTGGTGGCGCTGGCCGGCGGACCGGCCGGCGCCTACAGCCACCCCGAGACCGCCGAGCTGCTGCGCGCCGCCGGAGCCGAGGTGGTCACGTTCGATCCGTTGCGCGACGAGGCGCTGCCCGCCGGGGCCCGCGCGCTCGTCGCCGGCGGCGGGCTGCCCGAGACGTACGCGGATCAGCTCTCCGCCAACCGCCGCCTCTGCATCGCGGTGGCCGAGCTGGCCCGCTCCGGCCGCCCGGTGATCGCCGAGGGGGCCGGTCTGCTCTGGCTGGCCCGGGAGCTGGACGGCCTGCCCATGTGCGGGGTGCTCGACGCGGTCGGCACGGTCCGGGACGGCCTGGTGGTCGGCTACCGCACGGCCACCGCGGTCACCGGCAGCGTGGTGGCGGCGGCCGGTACGACGGTGACCGGGCACAAGCAGCACGCCGCCGTGCTGACCCCGCGCGCCGGTGACCGGCCGGCGTGGCGCTGGGAGGGCGGCAACCCGGAGGGCTTCGTCCGGCAGGCGGTGCACGCCTCGCAGCTCGTGCCGCACTGGGCCGCGCATCCGGGCATCGCGGCCCGGCTGGTGGCCGCCGCGCTGGCCCCGGCGGGGGCGTCGGCGTGATCGGACAGGTGGCGGTACGCCGCTTCCCGGCGCTGACCGTCTCCACCCCGCGCATCGAGGTGCGGCACCTGACCGCCGCGGACGCGGAGGCGGTCGACGAGGTGTTCGCCGACCGGCAGACGCAGCGCTGGCTGCCGCTGGCCGAGGCGTCCGGGCAGATCGACGGGCAGGCGTGGTGCACCGAGCTGGCCCGGCAGCGGCGGGACAGCGGCGACGGCGACCACTGGGCGGTGGTCCGCCGGGAGGACCAGCGGGTGGTCGGCTCGCTCTGGGCCCGGCGTACCGACTGGGGTGCCCGGCTCACCGAGCTGTCGTACGCGATCGCGCCGCATGCCCGGGGCTACGGCCTGGCGGTCGAGGCGGTGGACGCGGTGGCCGTCGCGCTGATCCTGGAGCACGGGTTCCAGCGGGTGGAGCTGCGGGTGGCGGCTGGCAACGTGGCGTCCCGGCGGGTCGCCGAGAAGGCCGGGTTCAGCTACGAGGGCCTGCTGCGCAACGCCGGCTTCGTCCGTGGCGCCCGGGTGGACCTGGAGCTCTGGTCCTTCGTAGCCGCCGACCTCCGCTGAGCCTCGCCGCCCATCCTTCGCAACGTCGATCAAGGAGTTCGCGTCGGCGGATCGCGCGATCCCTGACGCAAACTCCTTGATCAACTACCCGGGCGCACCCCCGGGCGGAACAGGGTGGTGGGGCGGGACGGGGTGGTCAGCCGACTATCTGGTCTGAGGGTGGGGTGAACTGGCGGGTGGGCTGGCCCTTGAGGGAGTCCCGCAGGGTCTGCGCCACCGCGTTCACCGGGATCTGGGACTGCCCGTCGCCCACCGCGTTGAACGGATTGTCCGGGTCGGCGATGAAGCTCGCCGCCGCCAGCTCCGGCGTGTAGCCGACGAACCACGCCGACCGGGTGCTGTCCGTCGTACCCGTCTTGCCGGCGACCGGGCGGCCGACCGTACCCCGCACGCTGTCGGCCGTCGACCAGCCGCCGCAGCTCCCCTTGGCCGGGGTGTCGCCGGTCGGGCACCGGGCCGCGTCGGTGGCGGCCCGGGCCGCGTCGGCGTTCACCACCTGCCGGCATCGCGGTTTGGCCACCTCCCGCTGCACCCCGCCCGGCGTGGTGTACGTGGCCGGAGTGCCGTCCCGGTTCATGATCGCGTTGACCGGGATGGCCTCGCAGTAGCGCCCGTCGGCGGCGATGGCCGCGTACGCGTTCGCCATCTCCAGCGGGGTGGCGTCGGAGACGCCGAGCGTGAACGCGCCCCACTTCTTCGCCTTGCCCGGCGACGCCTGCTCCTTGTCCACGTCGGTACGCCAGCGCAGCCCCAGTTGCTCGGCCAGGCGCACCCCGGCGTCCGCGCCGATCTTCTCCTCCAGCTGGACGAAGTACGTGTTCACCGACTTGCCGAAGCCGGACCACATGGTCTGCCGCCCGGTCATCGCGCCGCTGGCGTTCGACGGCGCCCACCCGTCGTAGACGGCCGACTTGTACGTGTACGGCGAGTCGTACGCGGTGGACAGCGGCATTCCCGCGTTGAGCGCGGCGAGCATCGGGAACATCTTGAACGTCGAACCGGCCTGGTAGCCCGGGAGCGTCCCGCCGCCGAGCAGCGGCGCCACCGTGTTCGGATAGTTCGCCTTGACCTTCGGCCCGGCCTCCGGGTTCGAGCTGTTCGGGTTCTCGGCCAGGTCGAGCGAGTAGTTCCGGTTCACCGCCATCGCCTTGATCCGCCCGGTGCCGGGCTCGGCGACCACGATCCCGTTGGCGAACGGGCTGCCGGTGTTGTCCTTGGCGCCGACGTTCTTCTCCGCCGCCTCCTGCGTCTTCGGGTCGAGCGCGAGCACGATCCGGTAGCCGCCGCGACGCAGCTTGTCCATCCGTTCCAGCCGGTTCTCGCCGAACGCGGGCTGGGCGCTCCACCAGTTCTTGAGGTAGTCGCAGTAGAAGCCCCAGCTGCGGTGGCCGCCGTCGATCGCGGCGCAGTCGTTCGGCGGGTCGGTCAGCTTCAGCTTGATCGGCTGGCTCTTGGCCTCGGCTGCGGCGTCCGGCGACAGGTAGCCGAGGCGGGCCATGTTGTCCAGCACGTAGTTGCGCCGGCCGGTGGCGTCCTTCTGGTCGGAGGTGATCGGGTCGTACTCCGACGGCGATTTCACCAGCCCGGCCAGCGTGGCCGCCTCGACCGGGCTGAGCGTCGCAGGGGTCTTGGAGAAGAAGATCTGCGAGGCGGCGTAGATCCCGTACGCGCGGTGGCCGAAGTAGGCCGAGTTGAGGTAGCGCTCCAGGATCTGTTCCTTGCTCAGTTGCTTCTCGATGTCCAGCGCCATGCGCATCTCCTTGACCTTGCGCAGGCTGGTCTGCTGGGTGGCCTCCTGGACCTCCTTGGGCGTGGTCGCGCTGTCCCGCAGCGCCATCCGCACGTACTGCATGGTGATCGTCGACGCGCCCTGGGACACGCCGCCGGACTGGGCGTTGGAGACGAAGGCACGCGCCACGCCCTTCGGGTCGACGCCGTGGTGCTGGTAGAAGCGGTTGTCCTCGGCGGCGACGATCGCCTGCTGGACGTTCGGCGACATGTTCTCGATCTTGGTGTACTGCCGGTACTCCTCGTAGAACATGGTCAGCACCGTCTTGCCGTCCGGCGCGTAGACGTACGAGGTCTCGGCCGGCAACGCGGTCTTGAGGATGTTCGTCTTCTGTTCCACCGCGTGCGCGGTGGCCTTGGCCCCGAGGCCGGTGACGGCGACCAGCGGATAGAGGGCGGCGGCGACCACGATGCCGGCGATCAGCCCGGCGCGGAGTAGGGGAACGAGACGGCCTGCGGAAGCAAGGGAACGACTGCTCACGGGGTCAAGCTATGACATTTCCGATTCGGAAATGAGAAGAACTCATAAACCGGCGGACCGTGACGCGACCCACGCCGGGATGCGCTGTCCCGGGCGGCGGCTACCCGGCAGGATCGCGGACATGCCCGCACCACCGACCGGGAGCGCCGCCGCGCTCGACGAGCCCGACCTGGGCCACCACGGGGACGCCGAGGCCACCGACGGCCTGGTGGACCTCGCGGTGAACGTGCGCCGCGCCCCGATGCCGGACTGGCTGGCCGACCCGATCACCGCGGCCCTGGGCGGCCTGGCCGCGTACCCGGACCCGGCGCCCGCCCGCGCCGCCGTCGCTCACCGGCACGGGCGACCCCCGGAGGAGGTACTCCTCACCGCCGGGGCCGCCGAGGGCTTCGTCCTGATCGCCCGCGCGCTCTCCGGCGTCCGCCACCCGGTGGTGGTGCACCCGCAGTTCACCGAGCCGGAGGCCGCGCTGCGGGCCGCCGGGCACCGGGTGGACCGGGTGCTGCTCGACCCGGCCGACGGCTTCCGCCTGGACCCGGCCCGCGTCCCGGACGACGCCGACCTGGTCATGATCGGCAACCCGACGAACCCGACCTCGGTACTGCACCCGGCGGGCGCGATCGCCGCGCTGGCCCGCCCCGGCCGGGTGCTCGTGGTCGACGAGGCGTTCGCCGACACCACTGCCGCACCCGGAGTCGACGGCGAGCCCGAATCGCTCGCCGGCCGCCGCGACCTGCCCGGCCTCGTGGTGGTGCGCAGCCTCACCAAGACCTGGGGCCTGGCCGGGCTGCGGATCGGCTACCTGCTCGGCGACGCCGCGCTGCTGGCCCGGTTCGCCGCCGCGCAGCCGCTCTGGGCGGTCTCCACCCCGGCGCTCGCCGCCGCCACCGCCTGCGCCGCGCCGGCCGCCGTCGCGGCCGAACGCGCCATCGCCGCCGAACTCGCCGCCGACCGCGACCACCTGGTGGCCCGCCTGTCCGGCCTGCCGGGGGTACGCGTGGCGGGCCGCCCCGCCGCCGCCTTCGTGCTGATCCACACGGCCGGCGCCGCCGAGGTACGCGAGCGGCTGCGCGCTCACGGCTGGGCGGTACGCCGGGGCGACACCTTCCCCGGGCTCGGCCCGGACTGGCTCCGGATCGCCGTACGCGACCGGGGCACCACAGACGCGTTCATCGAGACGCTGGCACGGATCCTGGAGGCATGATGCTGGAGCCCACAGTCGCGGCGATCCGGCCGCTGGACGAGGCCGCCATGGCGGCGGCCCGCGAGTTGCAGGGGCGGCTGACCAAGCCCGCCGGCTCGCTCGGCGCCCTGGAACCGCTCTCGGTACGCCTCGCCGGGCTGGCCGGCGCCTGCCCGCCGCCGCTGCCCGAGCCCGCCGCGGTGGCGATCTTCGCGGGTGACCACGGCGTGCACGCCCAGGGCGTGACCCCGTGGCCGCAGGAGGTCACCGCCCAGATGATCGCCAACTTCCTGGCCGGCGGCGCGGTGGTCAACGCGTTCGCCCGCCAGGCCGGCGCCTCGGTCACGGTGGTGGACGTCGGCGTGGCCACCCCGATCCCCGGCGCCGAGTCCGCCGACCCGGCCGGGCCGCGCCTGGTGCCGGCGAACATCCGCCCCGGCACCCGGGACATGACGGTCACCGCCGCGCTGACCCCTGACGAGGCCCGCGCGGCTGTCGAGACCGGCATCCGGGTCGCCGGTGAGCTGATCGACGCCGGGGCGGGCATCCTGCTCACGGGCGACATGGGCATCGGCAACACCACCCCGTCGGCCACGCTCATCGCCGCGTTCTCCGGCGTGGACGCGGAGGCGGCCACCGGCCGGGGCACCGGGGTCGACGACGAGACGTACGCCCGCAAGGTGGCGGTGGTGCGGGCCGCGCTGGCCCGGCACGAGCCCGACCCGGCCGACCCGCTGGGCGTGCTCGCGGCGGTCGGCGGGCTGGAGCACGCCGCGCTGGCCGGCCTGATCCTCGGCGCCGCCGCCCGGCGGGTGCCGGTGCTGCTCGACGGCGTGATCGCGGTCAGCGCCGCGCTCGCCGCCGCCGCGTTCGCGCCGGACGCCGTGGGCGCCATGGTCGCCGGGCACCGCAGCGCCGAGCCGGGCGCCACGGCGGCGCTGCGGCACCTCGGGCTGGAGCCGCTGATCGACCTGGGGCTGCGGCTCGGCGAGGGCACCGGGGCGCTGCTCGCCCTGCCGGTGGTCACCGGCGCGGTCCGGGTCCTGCACGAGGTCGCCACGTTCGACTCCGCCGGGGTGGCGGAGAAGTGACAGGGCCGACGCCGCCCAGCCCGTACCCCCTGGGGTTGCGGCTGGACGGGCGGCGCGTGGTCGTCGTGGGCGGGGGAGCGGTCGCCACCCGGCGGGTGCCGGCGCTGCTCGACGCCGGCGCGGACGTGCTGCTGGTGTCGCCCGAGCTGACCCCGGCGCTGCGCGCGCACGTCGACGCCGGGCGGCTGCACTGGGAGCCGCGCCGGTTCGTCCCCGGCGACCTGGACGGCGCGTGGCTGGTCCAGGTGGCGGTGGACGACCGGGCCGCCGCCGCGTCGGTCAGCGCCGCGGCGGCCGAGCGGCGGATCTTCTGCGTCCGCGCCGACGACAGGTCGGCGGCGAGCGCGTGGACCCCTGCGGTGACCCGGCACGGCCCGGTCACCGTGGCGGTCCTCGGCGGCGGCGACCCCCGCCGAGCGATGGCCGTCCGCGACGCCGTCCGCGAGTTGCTCGCAAGGAAGGGCCCCCCGTTAACGCCTGCGGTAGAGGAAGGGACCCCTGTTAACACCGGCGGCCGCGTCGCGCTGGTCGGCGCCGGGCCGGGCGACCCGGAGCTGATCACCGTGAAGGGGTGGCGGCTGCTCACCGAGGCCGAGGTGGTCGTCGCCGACCGGCTCGTGCCCGGCCTGCTCCTGGACGAACTGCGGCCGGACGTCGAGCTGGTCGACGCCTCCAAGATCCCGTACGGGCCGTCGCGTGCCCAGGAGGAGATCAACCGGATCCTGGTCGACCGGGCCCGGGCCGGCAAGGTGGTGGTACGGCTCAAGGGCGGCGACCCGTACGTCTTCGGGCGTGGCGGCGAGGAACTGCTCGCCTGCGCCGAGGCGGGCGTACCGGTGACAGTGGTGCCCGGCGTGACGAGCGCCATCGCGGTGCCCGAGGTGGCCGGCGTGCCGGTGACCCACCGGGGCGTGGCGCACGAGTTCACGGTGGTCTCCGGGCACCTCGCCCCCGACGCGCCCGCGTCGCTTGTGCGCTGGGACGCCCTGGCCGGGCTGCGCGGCACGCTGGTGATCCTGATGGGCCTGAAGAACCTCGCCGCGATCAGTGCCACACTCATCGCGCACGGCAAACCGGCGCAGACTCCCGCCGCGGTGATCCAGGAGGGCACCACAGCGGGCCAGCGCACGCTGCGCTCCACGCTCGCCACTGTCGCGGCCGACGTCGAGGCCGCCGCCCTGCGCCCACCCGCGATCGTGGTGCTGGGCGACGTCGTCCACGCCCTGACCCCCGGCACCCCCGCCTGACCCGCCCGCGCTCCCTCGCCCGACCCGCGCGCTCTCGCCCGACCCCGCCCCGCCCGATGGCGCCGATCTTGCACTTGGTGCCCGCTCGGTGCCCGTTACAGCCCTTTCGCCGGGGCAGCAAGTGCAAGATCGCCGGGCCGGGCCGGGCCGGGGTGGGCCCGGCGGCCGGGGTGGGGTGGAACGGGGACGGCGGCGGGGGACCGTTGGGTCTCCCGCCGCCGTCCTGGTGCTTCGGTCAGGTCACTGCTTGAGCATGTTGTCCAGCAGCAGGGCGCAGCGGACCAGGCCGAGGTGGCTGTACGCCTGCGGGTGGTTGCCCAGCCCGCGCTCGGCCAGCGGGTCGTACTGCTCCGGGAGCAGCCCGGTCGGCCCGGCCGTGTCGACCATCTGGGTGAACAGCTCCTCGGCATCGCTGCGGCGGCCGGTGCGCAGGTACGCCTCGATCAGCCACGACGTGCAGATGTGGAAGCCGCCCTCCCGGCCGGGCAGGCCGTCGTCCCAGTGGTACCGGTAGACGACCGGGCCGCTGCGCAACTCCGCCTCGATCTTGAGCACGGTGGAGAGGAAGCGCGGATCGTCGCCGGCGAGCAGCCCGGAGATGCCGATCCACAGCGACGAGGCGTCCATCTCCTCGTAGCCGTAGGCGACGCTGTACGCCTCGGCCTCCGGGTGCCAGCCGTGCTCCAGCACGTTCGCGGCGATCCGGTCGCGCAGCTCGACCCACTCCGGCCGGTCCTCGCCGCCGTGCTGCCGCACGACGTGCAACGCCCGGTCCACAGTCATCCAGAGCATGACCTTGGAGAAGACGTGGTGCCGTGGGGGGAGGCGGGCCTCCCAGATGCCGTGGTCGGGCTCGTGCCAGCGGCGGCGTACCGCCTCGACCATGTTCTCCAGCACCCGCGACTCGTCCTCGCGGATCGAGCCCCGGGCGTCGGCCACCGCCGCGATCAGGTCCGCGACCGGGCCGAAGACGTCGAGCTGGAGCTGGTGGTTGGCGAGGTTGCCGACGCGTACCGGCCGGGAGCCGGCGTAGCCGGGCAGCGTGTCGATGACCGCCTCGGCGCCCAGCTCGAAGCCGTCCACGGTGTAGAGCGGGTGCAGCCGCTCCGGGTGCCCGCCGGTGCGCTCGACCACGCCGTCGATCCAGCGCAGCAGCCCTTCGGCCTCCTCGGTCGAGCCGAGGTCGACAAGCGCCCGTGCGGTCATCGCGGCATCCCGCAGCCAGCAGTAGCGGTAGTCCCAGTTGCGGACACCGCCCAGCTCCTCCGGCAGCGACGTGGTGGCCGCGGCGAGGATCGAGCCGGTCGGCTCGTGGCAGAGCCCCCGCAGCGTCAGCGCGCTGCGGGCGACCAGGTCCCGGGCGGTGGCCGGCAGGCGCAGCGAGGCCACCCAGTCCTTCCAGGGCTGCTCGGCGGCGGCCTGCCGCTCGTGCACCGGCAGCCGGTGCGGTTCCAGGCTCTGCGTGCCGAAGCGCAGCTCCAGCACCACCTGGCCGCCGGCCGCCGACAGGTCGACCACCGCCTTCGCGGTCTCGTACCCGGCGTCGCTCGTGACCTCCCACTCGACGCCGGGGGAGTGCAGCGCGACCGGCTCGTTGGAGCCGAGCACCAGCAGCCCGTCGTCGAGCGGCTGGAGCTGCACCGCCACCTGACCGAACTCGGGACGCGGCGCGAACTCGATCCGGGCCCGCCCGGTGCCGCTGAGCACCCGGACGAGTGTGGAGTCGCCGCTGACCACGGCCGGGTCGTCCGGCGTGGTCTCCCGCGCCGGCAGGTCGAGCCAGTCGGTCACGGTGAGGCCGGACCAGCGGGTCTCGACAGTCATCGTGTTGCTGCGGTAGCGCTGTCCCAGCGGGATGCCGCCGCGCTCCGGACCGACAGTGAAGTGCCCGGCCGGGCTGCCGCCGACCAGGTCGGCGAAGATCGCCGCCGAGTCGGGCTTCGGGTGGCACAGCCAGGTGATCTTGGCTTCCGGCGTGACCAGCGCGACGGTACGGCCGTTGGCGAGCATCGAGTGCCGCTCGATCGGCACCGCCCGCTCGCCGAACAGCCAGTGCCGCCGTGTCTCCAGCAGCAGACCCAGCGCGCGGGCCGCCTCGATCGGCTCGGACACCCGGTAGTCGGCGCGGGTCTCCCCGGGACCGATCTTGATGCCGACGTCCGGGCCGGTCAGGTTGCCGAACGCGTTCTCGTCGGTGACGTCGTCGCCGATGAACAGGACCGCGCTCGCGGCGAGCTGGGTGCGGAGCTGGTCGACGGCGGTGCCCTTGTTCGTGACCACCACCGACAGCTCGATGACCTCCTTGCCCTGGGTGACAGTCACGCCCTCCCAGGTCGCGGGGCCACTGCGGACCGCCTCGACGGCCCGGGCGGCGACGTGCGGGTCGACGCCGCGGGTGTGCACCGCCACGCTCGCCGGCTTGCGCTCCAGGCGGATGCCCGGGTGCTCGGCGGCGATCTCGCGCAGCGCCTCGCGGAGCCGGTGCCGGGCCGCGATCAGCTCGGGGCTGAGCCGCTCGACGAAGCCGATGTCGAACTCCGAGCCGTGGCTGCCGACCAGGTGCACCTCGCTCGGCAGCCGGGAGAGTGTGGCCAGGTCGCGCAGGGCGCGACCGGAGACGACGGCGACGCTCGTCTGCGGCAGCGCGGCGAGCGCGCGTACGGCCGCCACCGACTCGGGCAGCGGCACGGCCTTGCTGGGGTCCTCGACGATCGGCGCCAACGTGCCGTCGTAGTCGCAGGCGACCAGGAGTTGCGGAACCCGGGCGATGCGGCCGATGGCCGCGCGCAGCTCTGGATCCAGCACGCCGCCGTGGGCGGCGGCGGTGGCGGGCGGGGTCACGCAGCCTCCGTATCGGGGACGCCGAGCTCGCTGAGGAACGACTTGGCCCAGTGGCCCACGTCGTGGCTGCGCAGATGGCGCTGCATGACGCGCATCCGGCGGCGGGCTTCGGGCTTCTCGACGTGCACGGCCCGTAGCAACGCGTCCTTCACCGCGTCCGGGTCGTGCGGATTACACAGGAACGCCTGGCGCAGCTCTGTAGCGGCGCCGGCGAACTCACTGAGCACGAGCGCGCCGCCCTGGTCGGCGCGCGATGCGACGTACTCCTTGGCCACCAGATTCATTCCGTCTCGCAGCGGGGTCACCATCATCACGTCGGCCGCGACGTACATCGCGGCCAGTTCGGAGCGACTGTACGACTGATGCAGGTAATGCACTGCAGGCACGCCGACCCGGCCGAATTCACCATTGATCCGGCCTACCTCGCGTTCCACCTTCACCCGAAGTGCCTGGTAGTGCTCCACCCGCTCGCGGCTGGGCGTGGCGACCTGCACCATAACCGCGTCGGGAACTGTCAACTTTCCGTCAGCAAGAAGTTCGCGGAAGGCCTTGAGGCGGAGTTCGATGCCCTTGGTGTAGTCGAGCCGGTCGACCCCCAGGATGATCGTCTTCGGGTTGCCCAGCTCCTCGCGGATCTGCTTCGCGCGGGCCTGGATCGCCGGGTCCTCGGCCAGCCGCTCCATCTCCTTCGTGTCGATCGAGATGGGGAACGCGCCCGCCTTCACCTGCCGGCCGTCGACCTGGATCATCTGGCCCTCGTAGCGCAGGCCGAGCAGATGCCGGGCCAGCCGGACGAAGTTCTGCGCCGCCAGCCGCTGCTGGAAGCCGACCAGGTCCGCGCCGAGCAGTCCACGCAGGATCTCGGTGCGGAACGGCATCTGCATGAACAGCTCGATCGGCGGGAACGGGATGTGCAGGAAGAAGCCGATCCGCAGGTCCGGCCGCAGCTCGCGGAGCATCGCCGGCACGAGCTGGAGCTGGTAGTCCTGGACCCAGACGGTGGCGCCCTCGGCGGCCACGTCCGCCGCGGCCTCCGCGAACCGGGCGTTCACCAGCCGGTACGCCTCGCGCCAGCGCCGCTTGTAGGCGGGCGTCTCCACCGCGTCGTGGTAGAGCGGCCAGATCGTCGCGTTCGACTGGCCCTCGTAGTAGCGCTCCAGCTCCTCGGCGCTCAGCGGCACCGGGTGCAGCCGGATGCCCTCCAGGTCGAACGGCTCAGGCGCGGCGCCGGTGCCGCCAGCCCACCCCACCCAGGTGCCCTGGTGCTCGGCGAGGACCGGGTGCAGCGCGGTGACCAGCCCGCCGGGGCTGCGTCGCCACTGCCGCCCCTCGGGTGTGCTCACCTCGTCGACCGGCAGGCGGTTGGCCACTACGACAAAGGAGCTACGGACGGTCACGATCGGCTACCTCCGGGTACTGACGGGTCCACCGCGATGAGCGTACTGAGCGTAGCCGCGGCTTCTGATCCCCCGTGCCGGAGTTACCTACCCGTCCCAGAACCGCCGAATCCATCGCGTGATCTTGTCGACACCGGCGGTTCAGAGGTCGATGATCGGCCACTCCTTGGGCAGCACCTCACCGAGCAGTTCCCGCCGGTCGCTCATGATTGGCGTGGCGGCCCGCGCGGCCTCCAGCGCCACCTGGGCGAGGTCCATGCTGAGGAGCGTGCGTGACCAGCCGCCGAGGAACATGCACATGTCGTGCGCAACAGGGGTGACGACCACGTGGTCGAGATCGCCGAGGATGTCCAGCAGGCGCCAGCCGTCCACGGCCACCTGCCGGTACGCCTCGGCAAGACACAGCGCCGGCACGATCACCGTCTGTCCCCGGTCCGCGACCGACGCGATCTGCTCCCCGACCGCCTCGGTGCCGTCCGAGTAGGCCAGCAGGCAGGCGGTGTCGAGCACCAGCCCGGGGTCAGTCACGGGTCAGCCGTCCACGCGACGACTCGCTCAGCAACTCGGCCGCCCGGGCGCGCAGTTCTGGGGTGATCTTCGCCTGGGCCTCGTCGAGCGCGTGGCCCGCGTCGGCGAGCCCGCCGTCGGACAGCCGGAAGCCGACCTGCCGGAGCGCGCGCCGGGTGCGCTCTCCCGCCATCCGCTGCCGCACGCTCTCGGTGACGAATGCGGAGACGTTCTGCTCCTGGGCCAGTCGTTCGGCCACGTCGTCGGGGACGCTGATGGCGATCTTCTTGGTCATACTGTCGACGGTAATGAGTAGTACCGAGGGCTGCAACGAGGCACGCCGCCGTACCCCTGGGGTGGGGTGATGTGGGCGTGGCGGTCCGTACCTGTCAGGATTGACGGCGGCGTGCGGCCGGCTCCCGGCCGGCGGCGGCTGGCGCAGATCGGCGCCGCGCCCCGCACCCGACAAGCCCGCGATCGCAACCGACGGAGGTAGCCCGCACCGTGGCCCAGTTCATCTACGTCCTGGACAAGGCGCGCAAGGCGCACGGCGACAAGGTCGTGCTCGACAACGTGACGCTGAACTTCCTGCCGGGTGTCAAGATCGGGGTGGTCGGTCCGAACGGCGCCGGTAAGTCCAGCCTCCTCAAGATCATGGCAGGGCTGGACCGGCCGAGCAACGGCGAGGCCCGGCTCATGCCCGGCTACTCCGTCGGCATGCTCGCCCAGGAGCCGCCGCTCAACGAGGAGAAGACGGTCCTCGGCAACGTCGAGGAGGCGGTCGCCGAGACCAAGGCCAAGCTGGAGCGGTTCAACGCCATCGCCGAGCAGATGGCCACCGACTACTCCGACGAGCTGATGGAGGAGATGGGCAAGCTCCAGGAGGAGCTGGACGCCGCCGACGCGTGGGACATCGACTCCAAGCTCGAACTCGCCATGGACGCGCTGCGCTGCCCGCCGCCGGACGCCGACGTCACCCAGCTCTCCGGTGGTGAGCGCCGCCGGGTCGCGCTGTGCAAGCTGCTGCTGGAGGCGCCGGACCTGCTGCTGCTCGACGAGCCCACCAACCACCTGGACGCGGAGAGCGTGCAGTGGCTGGAGCAGCACCTGGCCAAGTACGCCGGCACCGTCCTGGCGATCACCCACGACCGGTACTTCCTGGACAACGTGGCCAACTGGATCCTGGAGCTGGACCGCGGCCGGGCCTACCCGTACGAGGGCAACTACTCCACCTACCTGGAGAAGAAGGCCGCCCGGCTCTCCGTCGAGGGCCGCCGCGACGCCAAGATGAAGAAGCGCCTCTCCGAGGAACTGGAGTGGGTCCGCTCGAACGCCAAGGCGCGGCAGACCAAGTCCAAGGCCCGTCTGGACCGCTACGACGAGATGGCCGCCGAGGCGGAGAAGACCCGGAAGCTGGACTTCGAGGAGATCCAGATCCCGCCGGGCCCGCGCCTGGGCAACACGGTCATCGAGGCGCAGAACCTGACCAAGGCGTTCGGTGACCGGGTGCTGATCGACAACCTGTCGTTCTCGCTGCCCCGCAACGGCATCGTCGGCATCATCGGCCCGAACGGCGTCGGCAAGACCACGCTGTTCAAGACCATCGTCGGGCTGGAGCAGCCGACAAGCGGCTCGGTCCGGGTCGGCGAGACGGTCTCGCTGTCGTACGTCGACCAGAACCGGCAGGGCCTGGACGGCGACAAGACCGTCTGGGAGGTCGTCTCCGACGGGCTGGACCACCTCATGGTGGGCAAGGTCGAGATGCCGTCCCGGGCGTACATCGCCGCGTTCGGCTTCAAGGGCCCGGATCAGCAGAAGCCGACGAAGGTGCTCTCCGGCGGCGAGCGCAACCGGCTCAACCTGGCGCTGACGCTCAAGATCGGCGGCAACGTGATCCTGCTCGACGAGCCGACGAACGACCTGGACGTGGAGACGCTGTCCAGCCTGGAGAACGCGCTGCTGGAGTTCCCCGGCTGCGCCGTGGTGATCTCCCACGACCGGATGTTCCTGGACCGGGTCGCCACGCACATCCTGGCCTGGGAGGGCGACGACCAGAACCCGGCCAAGTGGTTCTGGTTCGAGGGCAACTTCGAGGCGTACGAGAAGAACAAGGTCGACCGGCTCGGCGCCGAGGCGGCCCGGCCGCACCGGGTGACCTACCGCAAGCTCACCCGTGACTGACCGCTTCGTCTACCACTGCGCGTTGCGCTGGTCCGACCTGGACGCGTACGGCCACGTCAACAACGCCCGCTTCCTCACGCTCTATGAGGAGGCCCGGGTGGCGATGATGTTCGCCGGCGGCCGGGCGTGGGGGGTGGGCTCGTTCGCCGACGGTGTGGTCATCCGCCGGCACGAGGTCGACTACCTGCGCCCGGTCGACTACGCGCTCGGCCGGGCCAGCGCGGAGGCCGCGCCGGCGGTGCGGATCGAGCTGTGGGTGGACCAGATCCGGGCCGCCTCCTTCTCGGTCGCGTACGAGCTGTACGACGGCGACACGCTGGCCGGCAGCGCCCGGTCGCTGCTGGTGCCGTTCGACCTGACGACGCAGCGCCCGCGCCGGATCTCGCCGGAGGAGCGGGCGTTCCTGCTCCGCTACGCGCCGGGGCTGACCGGATGACCGGGCACGGGTTGACCGGGACGGCCGACGCCGGGGCCTTCCTGGCCCGGCTGGTCCGGTTCGACCCGGCCACAGTGGTCCGGCTGCGGCCGGTGCCGGACACGGGCCGTACCGCCCTCTGGGCGCGTCTGCCGTGGGGGGTGCTCGTGGTCCGTACCGTGCCCGGCACTGCCCCCGCCGACGTCACTGTGGCGGCGGGGGAGCTGCTTGCCGAACTCTCCGCCGGGGGGACGTCTCTTCCGGTACGCCGGGACGACGGCTGGCGGTGGCAGCTCCCACCGGCCGCGAGCCGGGCCGTGGAGGCGCTGCCCGGCGCCGAGGTGCGCCGGATCGCGGAGGCGGCGGCCGGGACGCTGCGCGAGGCCGCCGTGCACGGCGTGGCGGGCCGCGCGGTCGGGCAGCGGGTGCTCCGGGATGCGCTGCTGGACCACGTCGCCGTGGTGGTGACCCCGGACGAGGCGCCACGCGCCCCGGTGGAGGTGTCGCAGCGGCTGGTGCAGGGCCTGGTCCGGATGGGTTTCCTCGGCACCGGCGAGGACGACGTTCAGGTGCGTAGTGCGGGCCGATGGGTCGGGCTCGTCGGTCCGTTCGGGGCGGTCTGGTCGCGGACCGTTGCCGATCTTGCACTCAGGCCGACGGTAGGTCATCCGAAAGGATGACCCCACGTCGTCCTTCCGGCCTGGGGCGGTCGTTGGGGGGATGCCTCACGCCGCCTGTCCGGGTACCGTCCATCCTCGGATCCAACGCACCGTAGGCGTCCGGATCCGCTGGGGAGTGAGGTGCGCGAGCGATGCCGTGGTGGTCATGGCGCCCTGGTCCCGCCGTTGGCGGGGAGCCGGAGACTCGAAGCGGGACCACAGTGGATGACACCATCCGGGTCGGGCCGCCGGCCCCCCGCCCTCCGGGCGACGACGTGGCGCCACCCGAGCGGCCGGCCCTCGCGGACATGCCGGCCACCGTCGCGCCGGTCACCCTGAGCCGGGTCTGCGACGCGCTCGACCTGCTCGACGTGCGCTATCTGGCCGACGGGGACGGCAACCTGCTGGCCATGTGGGAGCGGCACGCGGTGCTGGTCGCGCTGGAGGGTCCGGAGGACGAGATCCTGGTGATGCGGGCCCGCCCGCACGCGACGGTCCCACCGGACTGGGCCGACCGGGCCTACCGCGTGGTGAACGAGTGGAACCACACCCGGCGCTTCTGCAAGGCGTACATCGGCGACCCGACCGAACGCGGTCAGCTCCCGATCTACGCCGAGTTGCAGGTCCCGCTCGGCGCCGGCGCACACGACGCCCTGCTGGTCGAGATGCTCGACTGCGGCGCCGCGGTCGCCGTGACGTTCGTCGACTGGCTGCACGACGAGGGTGCCCTGCTCTGAGCCGGGCTCAGCCCGCGGCCGGGTCCTCCATCACGTTCACCATGAAATAGGCGGCCCGCTCCAGGTAGTCCCAGAGCGCGGCGGCGAGCTGCGGCGGCAGGTCGAGCGTGTCCACCGCCCGGCGCATGTGGTGCAGCCAGGCGTCCCGCTCGGCCGCGCCGATCCGGAACGGTGCGTGGCGCATCCGCAGCCGCGGGTGGCCGCGCTGCTCCGAGTAGGTGTGCGGGCCGCCCCAGTACTGCATGAGGAACAGGGTCAGCCGGTCCGCCGCCGGGCCGAGGTCCTCCTCCGGGTACATCGGCCGCAGCAGCGGGTCGTCGGCGACGCCGGCGTAGAACTCGTCCACCAGCTTGCGGAAGGCCGGTTCGCCGCCGATCGCCTCGAAGAGGGTCATCGACTCGCCTGGGGAAGTCACGCTTCCATCCTGCCAGGTGCGCCCCGGCACCCGCGCCCGCCCGCCGGGCGGCGCGGATCACGTCACCGCGTGCCGGTGCCGGCCGGGTTCGCGGTTGCGGTCACCCGGCGCCGGGCCGGGCGGGTGCGCGTGCGCGACCCCGGTGGCGGCCGAGGACTCGGCGCGGGCGGTCTCGATGGCCTCGTTGATCACCTGTGGCCGGGGCCAGGCGAGCGCCGCCCCGGTCATGATCAGCACCCCGGCCGCGCTCCAGGCACCGACCACCGCCGGAACCGAGAACCGCTCGGCGAGCGCGCCGGTGGCCAGCACCGCGGCACCCTGGATGATCTGTGTGCCGCTGGCCATCACGCCGAACGCCCGGGCCCGGAACCCGTCCGGCAGCGCCTGCACGAACAGGCCGTTGGCGATCGGGACGAGCCCGGCGACGGCGAAGCCGCACCCGGCCGCGAGCAGCGCCACCACCGTCGGTGGCGGGTTGAACAGCGCGGGTACGAGCGTCGCCGGCGCGATGATCATCAACGGTCGCATCAGCGTCAGCCGCCGGGCCGGGCCGACGAGCCGGCTGATGGTCAGCCCGCCGAGGATGTAGCCGACCGGCACGGCGGCCATGATCAGCCCTTGGGCGGTGCCGGTGTTCATCCGGCCGTCGGCGCGGTCGGCGGCCCAGCCCGCGGCCAGCCCCTCGGGGACGATCGAGAAGAGCATCGCGCTGAACACCAGCACCGCGATGGCGCGCAGCACCGGCCGGTCGAAGACGATCTGGAAGCCCTGGACGGTCTCCCGCAGCAGGTGGCTGCGGTGCACCTCGGCCATCGCCGGTGGCCGCTCGCGGATGCCGAAGCGGACCAGCGCGGCCGACACGGCGAAGGTGACGGCGTTGACGAGCAGCGCGATGTTCGGGTTGAGCGCCGCCACTGTGGCGCCGATCAGGTAGCCGACGACCTGGGCGGCCTGGCCGGCGCTGGTCAACGCGGACAGGCCCACGACCAGCCGGTCCCCGGTCAGGATGTGCGGCATCAGCGCCGACCGCGCCGCCTGGCTGGGCGGGTTCGCGAGCGTGGCCAGGAAGATCAGCGCGAAGATCGACCAGGTCGGCATCCGGGGCATCGCGACGAGCGCCATCAGCGCCATCCGGAGGACGTCGCAGACCACCATGACCCGCCGGTAGTGGTGCCGCTCGGCGAGCGCGGAGAGCAGTGGGCCGCCGACCAGCCAGGGAAGGTAGCTGGCGGCGAACGCGGCGGCGGAGAGCGCTACCGAGTCGGTCTCGCGCAACACGAGCACGGCGACCGCGGCGCGGGCCAGGTAGTCACCCACCCAGGAGAGGGTGTTGGCGGCGAAGATGACGCGGAACTCCGACTGGCCGAAGACGTCCCGAAAGGTGGCCGGGCTCTCCTGGGCGGGTCGCGCGTCGGACACCGTCGCCTCCATCGTTCCTGGTCGACCACTTGTGATGGCCCGACCGGGAACCGTCGTCAGATCAACCGATCAGCGAGGACACGAGCACGCTCCCCGGTGGAGCGTGTGCACCGGATTCTGCCCGATCGTCTGACAACTGGCTAGGGCGAACGGATTGATCGTCGCATCTCCGACTGAACCGAACGGACGATACCCGAGGGGCCGCGCGGCGCGCGACCCCCGGAAATTGTCCGGCTCGTCCGGCGACTCAGGTGGGTCCGCCGGTCCCCGTGCCCTCGGTGGCGGGCGGCGCCGGCGGCTGGACCGGCAGGCCCGGGAACAGCCGGGCGGCCGCGATCTGCGCGACGATCCCCGAGTTCTCCAGCGCCTCCGCGAGCCGGCGGCGCAGCTCGCGGCCGACCGCGAACTGGCCGTCCGCGGTGGTCTTGACGACGGTACGGATCACCGCGCCGTCGACGGTGATCTGCTCGACGCCGAGCACCTCCGGCTCCTCGACGATCTTCGGCGCCAGCTCCGGGTCCAGCGCCACCGACGCCGCCGCGGTACGCAGCACAGCGGTGGCCTCCTCGGTGGAGGCGAACCCGATCGGCAGGTCGACCACCACCAGCGCCCAGCCCTGGCTCTTGTTCCCGACCCGGATGATCTCGCCGTTGCGGATGTACCAGAGCACGCCGCGGCCGTCCCGGACGGTGGTGACCCGCAACCCCACCGCCTCGACCACGCCCGTCGCCTCGCCCAGGTCGACCGTGTCGCCGACGCCGTACTGGTCCTCGATCAGCATGAACAGGCCGGCGATGAGGTCCTTGACCAGGCTCTGCGCGCCGAAGCCGAGCGCCACGCCGGCGATGCCCGCGCTGGCCAGCAGCGGGGCCAGGTCGAAGCTGAACTCCTTGAGCACCATCAGCAGCGCGATGCCGAAGACGAACGCGGTGACCATGCTGCGCAGCACCGACCCGATCGCCTCGGCCCGCTGCCGCCGCCGCTCCGGCACGAACTGGTTCGGGTCCAGCGTGGCGCTGGGGATCCGCTCGCGCAGCGGGCGGAGCATGGTCGGCACCGCGCCGTCGGTGGTGGTCCGCACCAGCCGGTTGATGGTCCGGTGCAGCGCCCACCGGGCGGCCACCGCGATCATCAGGATCAACGCGACCCGCAGCGGTTTCAGCAGGATCCAGTAGCTGCTCTCGGCGAACCAGGCGGAGCCGGTGAGCCGGTACAGGAACTCGCAGGAGCTGCTGCCCTGGCAGTCCGGGCGCCGGTCGGAGAGGGCGGACACCACGGCGGAGATCAGGTCGGAGACGTTCACAGTGCTTTCGTACCGCACGGGCGGGCGGCGGCGGACATCGCCACCACGGCGAAGTGCCGCTGCCCGGGGGAAGCCGGGATTAGTACGTGCAATCGAGGGCGCGATCAGGGACTATTGGCGCAACGGACGTCGGTGATCCAGCCGGCGTCGGAGCTGTTCCGCGCTGTTCGCGGGCGGTTCCGGCGCGCGGGCGGCGGGAGCGGCTGGACCGGGAGGGTGAGCGCGATGCCTGACATACGACCCACGGCGGGCTCCGGTGCACTCGTTCTCAACGCCACCTACGAGCCCCTGTGCGTCGTGTCGGTGCGTCGTGCCGCGATCCTCGTCCTCTCCGCCAAGGCGGTCTGCGTCGCCGACGGCGAGGGCATCCTGCACAGTGCGCGCAACGCGTTACCGGTGCCCTCTGTGGTACGCCTGACCCGCTACGTCCGGGTGCCGTACCGCACCCACGTCGGGTTGTCCCGGCGGGCCGTGTTCGCCCGCGACGGGTGGCGGTGCGCGTACTGCCGGGGGCCGGCCGAGACCATCGACCACGTGTTCCCGCGCAGCCGGGGCGGCCGGCACGCCTGGGAGAACGTGGTCGCCGCCTGCGCCCGGTGCAACCACACGAAGGGCGACAAGACGCCGGCCGAGCTGGGCTGGCGGCTGCACCACCTGCCGGCCGCGCCCAAGGGGACCGCCTGGCGGGTGCTCGGGCACCGCGCCCCCGACCCGCGCTGGGCGGACTGGCTCGACCTGCGCGAGCCCGAGCCCGAGGCGGCCTGACCGGCGCTCAGCGCGCCTTGACCAGCGAGGCGTAGACCACCAGGTTGTCCGCGTACCCGGTCTCGCCGCCGACCCAGCGCCCGCCGCAGGTGATCAGCCGCAGGCCGGGCCGGCTGAAGTCGCCGTAGACGTCCTCCACCGGCAGCTTCTCCTTGCCGTACCGCTCGATCGAGGTCACCTCGAACACCGCCACCGAGCGGTCCTGGCGGGTCACCTCGATCCGGTCGCCGTCGTCGAGTTCCCGCAGCCCGTGGAAGACGGCCGGCCCGGTGGTGGTGTCGACGTGGCCGACGAGCACCGCCGGGCCGTACTGGCCGGGGGTGGGGCCCTGGTCGTACCAGCCGACCTCACCGGCCCGTTCCACGTCCGGCACCGCGATGCTGCCGTCCGGCGCGATGCCGACCCGGTGCACCGGCGCGCGCAGGTCCAGCTTCCCGATGCTCAGGTCCGTCGGCGGACTGGCCGGCAGCACCGGGAACTTCTTCGGCGGCGGGCGCAGACCGGCGACGATCCGGTCGGGCAGCACGCTGACCCCGGTCACCCGTTCCACGCCGAGCATGGCCACGATCAGCGCCATCACGCTCGCCACCACGAGCACCGGGACACCCGGGTGCCGGCTCGGGGCGTACCGGCGGGTGGTGGTCCGGGCGGCGCGGGCCGGAACCGGCCGGGACTGCGGATCCGCCGTGGCGACGCTGGCCGAGAACGCGTGCCCGGCGATGTGGGCGAACCGGCGCGCGGCCCCGGCGGTCAGCCGCAGCGCGGCCCGGAGCCGTCCGGTACGCCCCCGCGACCGGCGGGCGGCGGCGCGGCGGCCGGTGCGGTCCGCCGCCGGGCCGGTACGGTCCCGGCGGCGTGATGAGCGGGCC
The DNA here is from genome assembly GCF_040648395.1 of Micromonospora sp. NPDC049151. Classification (NCBI taxonomy): domain Bacteria; kingdom Bacillati; phylum Actinomycetota; class Actinomycetes; order Micromonosporales; family Micromonosporaceae; genus Micromonospora; species Micromonospora sp. NPDC049151. The sequence goes on along the minus strand of NZ_JBEZDP010000022.1, from coordinate 46,645 downwards.
ATCGCGGCACCCCGTCAGACGCGGCCGCCGGTCTTGCGGCGGGCGCTCACACCGGCCACCACTGCCACCGCTACCAGACCGCCGACCAGCAGCAGCGAGCCCGTGCCCCGGCTGCCCGCGGTGCCACCGCCGCCGGTCGCCGGCCCCTTGCTCGGCTGCGCCATGTTGAGCACGGTGAGCATGGTCGAGGCGGTGTTGCCGTTGGAGCAGTCCAGGTTCACCGGGTAGTCGCCGGGCGCCTTGTTCCCTGGCACTGTGACCGAGCCGGTGAGGAAGCCGTTGTCCGGCCGCAGCGTCACCCGCCCGAAGGCGTCCGAGGTGACCTGCGCCTGGCGGTTGTTGCTGTTGTCGCAGCCGGCCCGCAGGTTGACCCGGGAACCGGCCTGGACGCTGTTCGGCGTCACCTCGATGAACACGCTCTCCCCGGCCCGGGCCGGCGGCGCGGTGGTCAGGACGAACGCCGCGACCAGGCCGAGTAGGCCCAGCAGGGACGACAACGCACGATGTGACACGAGCCCTCGCATGGTTCCCCCCTCCCGGCGCGACGGTGCGCCGGACCACTGACGGGCAGCGGCGGCTGTGTTCCCGGGAGGTGGGGGAAGCTAACGAGGCGCCTTGACCACCGGGTGCCAGGCCAGCGGCGTGGAGAGCACCATCGTGCTGGACGGCTGCCCGTACGGCGCGAGGCGGTCGATGACCTCTTCGAACTCGCCCATGTTCGTCGCGGCGACCTTGAGCATGCTGCACGCGTCCCCGGTGATCCGGTGGATCTCCATGATCTCCGGCCAGCCCGCGACGTCGGGGTCGTTGAGGATGCAGCGCGCGCCGTAGCAGGACATCCGGATCAGCGCGAGCACCGTGCGCCCGGCCCGGGTGAGGTCGACGTGGGCGTGGTAGCCGGTGATCACGCCGGATTCCTCCAGCCGCCGCACCCGCTCGGCGACCGCGGGCGGGGACAGGTGGACCCGGCGGGACAACTCGCTGTACGACAGCCGGGCGTCGGCCTGGAGCTCGCGCAGCAGCGCCCAGTCCATGTCGTCCACGCGCGGACCTTCCTTCCGTAAAGAGGGCGACGCGAGATGGTTTCGGTTCGCCAAGTGAGACCACCATACCGCCGTTGAACAGGCATTCCATTCGGCCGCCCACCAGCGGGATCATGACGTCTACCCCGCGCACGGACGGAGAATGACTGTGGAACAGACGACGGCGGTGCGCCCGGTAACCCCGCAGGAACGGGCGGCTCGGGCGGCGCGCAACGGCGGCGAGCCGACCCTGGAGTTCGCCGACCGCGTGCCGTACGACGCGTACGTACGGGCCAGCACGCTGCACCGGCTCCAGGAGCCGCTCAGCGACGACCCGGGCGAGATGTCCTTCCTGATGGTCAGCCAGATCATGGAGCTGTACTTCGGCCTGACCTGCCACGAGCTGCGGCACGCCAAGCGCGAGCTGCGCGAGGACCGGATCTGGGAGGCGCTGCCCCCGCTGCGCCGCGCCGCTCTGCACCTGGAGGGCCTCAACGCCGCCTGGCACGGCCTGCGCTGGATGAGCCCGGCCGACTTCAACCGCTTCCGCGACCGGCTCGGCGAGGGCTCCGGCTTCCAGTCCGCGATGTACCGGCAACTGGAGTTCCTGCTCGGCCTGCGCGACCGGGCGCTGATCCGCCCGTTCCGCCGGCACACCGAGGTGTACGACGAGCTGACCGCCGCGCTGGCCACGCCGAGCCTCTGGGACGAGGTGGTGGCGCTGCTGGCCCGCAAGGGCTTCGACGTACCGGCCGAACTGCTGTCGCGGGACGTGAACGCCGAGCACGAGGCGCACCCGGCGATCGAGGCGGCCTGGGTCCGCATCTACGGCGACAACGGCCCGGACAACCACCTGCGCCTGCTCGGCGACGCGCTGACCGAGATCGCCGAGGAGTTCGGCGACTGGCGCTGGAACCACGTCAAGGCCGTGCAGCGCACCATGGGCGCCAAGGTCGGCAGCGGCGGCTCCGCCGGACTGGCATGGTTGCAGCGCAGCATGGCCCGGGTGGTCTTCCCGGAGCTGTGGTCGGCCCGCACCGCGATGTGACGAGAGAGAACAGCATGCACACCCCCGAGAACGAAGCCCTCCGCCGCGACGCCGCCGACCCCGGCCACCGGCACCTGTTCCACATCCCGCCCGCCGACGGCGGGCGCTACCCCGACACGGCGTACCTCGCCGGCAACTCGCTCGGCCTTCAGCCCCGGGCCACCCGGGACGAGCTGCTCGCCGACCTGGACGCCTGGCAGCGCCTGGGCGTGGAGGGGCACCTGGAGTCGGAGCGGCCCTGGCTGCCGTACCACGAGCTGCTGACCGCGCCGGCCGCCCGCCTGGTCGGCGCGCTGCCCGCCGAGACCGTGGTGATGAACTCCCTCACCGTCAACCTGCACCTGCTGATGGTGAGCTTCTACCGGCCGGCCGGCGAGCGCACCCGCATCGTCATCGAGGACAGCGCGTTCCCCTCGGACAGCTACGCGGTGCGCAGCCAGGCCCGCTTCCACGGCCTGGACCCGGACACCACTGTCGTACGCCTCAAGCCGCGCCCCGGCTCCGACACGCTCGACACCGAGGACGTGCTGGACTTCCTGGCCCGCGAGGGCCACACGGTGGCGCTGCTGATGCTCGGCGGCGTGAACTACCTGACCGGCGAGCTGATGGACATCCCCACCATCACCGCCGCCGGCCGCGCGGCGGGCGCGGTGGTCGGCTGGGACCTGGCGCACGCCGCCGGCAACGTGCCGCTGGCGCTGCACGACTGGGACGTCGACTTCGCCGCCTGGTGCTCGTACAAGTACCTCAACTCCGGGCCGGGCGCGCTCGGTGGCGTCTTCGTCCACGAGCGGCACCTCGGCGATCCGTCCATCCAGCGCTTCGAGGGCTGGTGGAGCACCGAGGCGGCCACCCGGTTCGAGATGACCCCGGTGTCCCGGCCCCCGGCCACCGTCGAGGCGTGGCAGATCTCCAACCCGCCGATCTTCGCGATGGGCCCGGTGCGTACCTCGCTGGAGCTGTTCGACTCCGTCGGCATGCCGGCGCTGCGTGAGCGCAGCCTGCGGCTGACCGCCTGGCTGGAGCAGCTGCTCGACGAGGTGACGCCCGGCCGGCCGCTCACCGTGGTCACCCCGCGCGACCCGGCCCGGCGCGGTTGCCAGCTCTCGGTGCGGATCGGCGTCGGTAGCGCCAACGAGCTGACCAAGCGGCTGCGGCACGAGCACGGCGTGGTCGCCGACGCCCGGGAGCCGGACATCGTCCGGTTCGCGCCGGTGCCGCTGTACTCCACGTACCACGACTGCTGGCGGGTCGCCGAGGCGCTGGCGGCAACGTTCGAGAAGGAGGGCTCGTGAGAGAGCGCGACGAGATCGCTGTGGTCGGCGCCGGACTGGCCGGCTGCCTGCTGGCCTGCTACCTGGCCCGGCGCGGCTATCCGGTGGCCCTCTACGAGCGGCGGCCCGACCCGCGTACCGGCACGGTCGAGCGGGGCCGGTCGATCAACCTGGCGCTGTCCGAGCGCGGCCTGGACGCGCTGCGCCGCATCGGCCTGGAGGACGAGGTGATGGCGGACGCGCTGCCGATGCGCGGCCGCATGATCCACCCGGTCGAGGGCGAGCCGGAGTTCCAGTCGTACAGCGGCTCCGGGGACCGGGCGATCAACTCGATCAGCCGGGGCGCGCTGAACAACGCGCTGCTCGACGCCGCCGCCGCGCTGCCGAACGTGCGCGTCGCGTTCGACCACCGGCTGGTCGGCCTCGACCCGCTCGGCGGCGAGATGACGTTCGAGACGCCGCAGGGCAAGGTCACCGCCACCGCCTCGGTCGTCCTCGGCGCCGACGGCGCCGGCTCCGCGGTGCGCGGGCAGCTGCTCGCGTACGGCGGCCTGACCGAGAGCCTCGACTTCCTCGACTACGGCTACAAGGAGCTGACCATCCCGCCGCTGGGCGGGGAGTTCGCGCTCGACCCGGGCGCGCTGCACATCTGGCCGCGCGGCACCTCGATGATGATCGCGCTGCCGAACCCGGACCGCTCCTTCACCTGCACGCTGTTCTGGCCCACCCACGGCACCCGCAGCTTCGCGTCGCTGAGCAGCCCGGCCGCGATCGAGCAGTTCTTCGCCACCCACTACCCGGACCTGGTCCCGCTCGCGCCGAACCTGGTCGACGACTACCAGCACAACCCGGTCGGTGTGCTCGGCACGGTGCGCTGCACGCCGTGGCAGGTAGCCGGCAAGGTCGGCCTGATCGGCGACGCCGCGCACGCCATCGTGCCGTTCTACGGCCAGGGCGCGAACTGCGCGTTCGAGGACGTGGTCGAGCTGGACCGCTGCCTGGACGAGTGCGACGACGAGTGGACCGCCGCGCTGCCGCTGTTCCAGCACCGCCGCCAGGACAACGCGGAGGCGATCGCCCGGATGGCGCTGGCGAACTTCGTGGAGATGCGGGACAAGGTCGCCTCGCCGGTGTTCCGCACCCGCAAGCAGGTCGAGCACGCCCTGGAGCGGGCGTTGCCCGGCCGCTACGTCTCCCAGTACGAGCTGGTCTCCTTCTCCACCACCCCGTACGCGCAGGTGCGCCGCCGGGTGCGCGCGCAGTACGCGGTGGTCGGCGCGGTGGCGGCCGGCGCGCTGGCGCTGCTGGCCGGTGGTGTCCGCGCGGCGCTGGGGCGGCGGCGATGACGCTCTGGGATCCCCGGCTGATGACCGGGCACGCGCCGGACGGCCCCGGCCTGCTGCGCAACTTCGTCGGCGGCGAGTTCGTCGACGCCGGCTCCCGGTTCACCAAGCGCAGCCCGGTCACCGGCGAGCCGGTGTTCGAGGTGGTCGAGGCGTCGCAGTCGACTGTGGACGACGCTGTCGCCGCGGCACGGGCGGCGCTGCGCGGCCCGTGGGGCCGGATGGGCGAGCGGGAGCGCGCCGAGGTGCTCCGCCGGGTCGCCGACGAGCTGGAACGGCGCTTCGACGACCTGGTCGCCGCCGAGGTGGCGGACACCGGCAAGTCCATCTCGCAGGCCCGTACGCTCGACATCCCGCGCGGCGCTGCCAACTTCCGGGCGTTCGCGGAGATCGTGGCGACCGCGCCCACCGAGTCGTTCACCACCGTCACACCGACCGGTGGGCGGGCGCTCAACTACGCGGTCCGTAAGCCGGTCGGCGTGGTGGCGGTCATCGTGCCGTGGAACCTGCCGCTGCTGCTGCTCACCTGGAAGGTCGCCCCGGCCCTGGCCTGCGGCAACGCCGTGGTGGTCAAGCCCAGCGAGGAGACCCCCGCCTCGGCCACGCTGCTGGCCGAGGTGATGGCCGCGGCGGGCGTGCCGGAGGGCGTGTTCAACCTGGTGCACGGCTTCGGGCCCGGCTCGGCCGGTGAGCACCTGACCCGGCACGCGGGCGTGGACGCGATCACGTTCACCGGCGAGTCGGCGACCGGCAGCGCGATCATGCGCGCCGCCGCCGACGGGGTGAAGGCGGTCAGCTTCGAGCTGGGCGGCAAGAACGCCGGCCTGGTCTTCGCCGACGCCGACCTGGACGCGGCGGTCGCCGGTTCGGTGCGGTCCAGTTTCACGAACGGCGGCCAGGTCTGTCTCTGCACCGAGCGCGTCTACGTGCAGCGGCCGGTGTTCGAGGAGTTCACCGCCCGCCTGTCCAAGCGCGCCGACGAGCTGGCGTACGGCTGGCCGGACGACGAGGCGACGGCGAACATGCCGCTCATCTCGCACGGTCACCGGGACAAGGTGCTCGGCCACTACGCGCTGGCCCGTACCGAGGGCGCCGAGGTGCGCGCCGGGGGCGGCGTGCCGCGCTTCGGCGACGCCCGCGACGGCGGGGCGTACGTGCAGCCGACGGTGCTCACCGGGCTCGGCCCGGACGCCCGCACCAACCAGGAGGAGATCTTCGGCCCGGTGGTGCACGTCGCGCCGTTCGACGACGAGGACGAGGCGTTCGCGCTCGCAAACGGCACCGCCTACGGCCTGGCGGCGACGGTGTGGACGCGGGACGTGGGCCGGGCGCACCGGGCCGGTGCCCGGCTCGACGCCGGCATCGTCTGGGTGAACACCTGGTTCCTGCGCGACCTGCGCACCCCGTTCGGCGGGATGAAGGCGTCGGGTGTCGGCCGCGAGGGCGGCGTGCACTCGCTCGACTTCTACTCCGAACTGACGAATGTCTGCGTGGATTTGACGTGAGCGCGAGGAGTGAGCCGGTGTTGCGAGCCCCGCAGTCGCGAACGAAGGGTGGCCCAGCATGAGCGCGCGGACTGGCGCGGGCGCGCGTGGTGGGCAGAATGGCCGGAATCCGCAGCGACGTAAGCGAGGAGCCGCCATGACCGTGGACATCGAGGCCGCCAACCGGGAACTCGCGGTGGCCCGGCAGGAGGGGAAGCCCTGCCCGCCGCTGCGCGGCCGGCTGCTGCCCGAGGGCGACATCGAGGCCGCGTACCAGGTGCAGCAGGTCTACACCCGGCAGCGGCTGGGCAAGGGGCACCGCCGCGTCGGCGCGAAGATCGGCCTGACGTCGCGGACCGTGCAGGAGAGCTTCGGCGTCTTCCAGCCCGACTTCGGGGTGCTCTTCGACGACATGGCCGTCGGTGACGGCGTCGAGGTGCCGATCGGGCGGCTGCTCCAGCCGCGGGTGGAGGCGGAGATCGCCTTCGTGCTCGGCGCGGACCTGCCGGACGAGCGGGTCACCACTGTCGACCTGATCCGGTCGGTGGACCACGTGCTGCCGGCCATCGAGATCGTCGACTCGCGGATCGCCGACTGGGACATCTCCATCGTGGACACGGTGGCGGACAACGCCTCCAGCGGGCTGTTCGTGCTCGGCACCGCGCCCCGGCGACTCGCCGACGTGGACCTGCGGCTGTGCGGCATGGTGCTGGAGCACGCCGGTGAGCCGGTCTCGGTCGGCGCGGGCGCGGCCTGCCTGGGCAATCCGCTGCACGCGTTGCAGTGGCTGGCCGCGACCATGGCCCGGGCGGGCGACCCGCTCAAGGCCGGTGACGTGGTGCTCTCCGGCGCGCTCGGCCCGATGGTGCCGGTCACGCCCGGCGCCGCGTACGAGGCGCGCATCTCCGGGCTCGGTTCGGTGCGTACCTGTTTCTCCAAGGAGACCAGCTCATGAGCGAGCGCCAGCGAGCGAATCATCGATACAGGGCCGTCGAGCCTCATGGCGGCACGCAGCGCAGCGGAGGGCCGGCATGAGCGTCGGAGTGGCGGTGCTCGGGTCGGGCAACATCGGCACCGACCTGATGATCAAGGTGCTGCGGCTCAGTGAGAGCCTGCGCATGGTGGCGATGGCCGGCATCGACCCGGCCTCGGACGGTCTGGCCCGGGCCCGCCGGCTCGGCGTGACCACCACCGCCGAGGGCGTCGACGGCCTCGTCGCGCTGCCCGAGTTCGCCGACGTCCAACTGGTCTTCGACGCCACCTCGGCTGGCGCGCACAAGCGGCACGACGAGGTGCTGCGGGCACACGGCCGCACGGTGGTCGACCTGACCCCGGCCGCGATCGGCCCGTACGTGGTGCCGCCGGTGAACCTCGACGAGCACCTGGGCGAGCCGAACGTCAACATGGTGACCTGCGGCGGGCAGGCGACGGTGCCGATCGTGCACGCGGTCGGCCGGATCACCCCTGTCGCGTACGGCGAGATCGTCGCCTCGATCGCCTCGAAGTCGGCCGGTCCGGGCACCCGGGCCAACATCGACGAGTTCACCGAGACCACCGCCCGCGCCATCGAGGTGGTCGGCGGCGCCGAACGCGGCAAGGCCATCATCGTGCTGAACCCGGCCGACCCGCCGCTGCTCATGCGCGACACGGTCTACTGCCTGTGCCCGGACGCCGACGCCGACCGGGGCGCGATCGCCGCCTCGGTGGCCGACATGGTGAAGGCCGTGCAGGAGTACGTGCCCGGCTACCGGCTCAAGCAGGACGTGCAGTTCGACCCTGTCGACACGTACGCGCCGGTGCTCGGCCGGCACTTCACCGGCCTGCAGGTGTCGGTGTTCCTGGAGGTCTCCGGCGCCGGGCACTACCTGCCCGCGTACGCCGGGAACCTGGACATCATGACGTCGGCCGCGCTGCGTACCGCGGAGCGGCTGGTGGCGCTGCGCGCGACGGAGGTGAGTGCGCGATGACCGACCTCTACATCCAGGACGTGACGCTGCGCGACGGCATGCACGCCATCGGCCACCGCTACACGGTCGACCAGGTGCGTACCATCGCCGCCGCGCTCGACGCGGCCGGCGTGGCGGCGGTCGAGGTGGCCCACGGCGACGGCCTGGCCGGTTCCAGCGTCAACTACGGGCACGGCGCCGCCGCCGACGCGGACTGGATCGCCGCCGCCGCCGAGGTGCTCACCACCGCGCGGCTCACCACGCTGCTGCTGCCGGGCATCGGCACCATCGCCGACCTGAAGGCGGCGAAGGCGCTCGGCGTGACGAGCGTACGGATCGCCACGCACTGCACCGAGGCGGACATCTCGGCCCAGCACATCGCCTGGGCCCGGGAGAACGACATGGACGTCTCCGGGTTCCTGATGATGTCGCACCTCAACGACCCGGCCGGGCTGGCCGCGCAGGCGAAGCTCATGGAGTCGTACGGCGCGCACTGCGTCTACGTCACCGACTCCGGCGGGCGGCTGCTGATGTCGGACGTGGCGCAGCGCGTCGACGCGTACCGGCAGGTGCTGGAACCGGAGACGCAGATCGGCATCCACGCGCACCACAACCTGTCCCTGGGTGTGGCGAACAGCGTGCTGGCGGTCGAGCACGGCCGGATCCTCGGCGACGGCCCGCTCGGTTCGCCCTCCGGGCGGACCGTCCGGGTGGACGCGTCGCTCGCCGGTATGGGCGCGGGCGCGGGCAACGCGCCGCTGGAGGTCTTCGTCGCGGTCGCCGAGCTGCACGGCTGGAAGCACGGCTGCGACGTGTTCGCGCTGATGGACGCCGCCGACGACCTCGTCCGCCCTTTGCAGGACCGGCCGGTCCAGGTGGACCGGGAGACGCTCTCCCTGGGGTACGCGGGCGTCTACTCAAGCTTCCTGCGTCACGCCGAGCGTGCCTCGGCCAAGTACGGCGTGGACGTCCGCTCGATCCTGGTCGAGCTGGGCCGCCGCCGGATGGTCGGCGGCCAGGAGGACATGATCGTGGACGTGGCACTGGACCTGGCGAGCAAGGAGAACCCATGATCGGGCCGGACATCGCGGGCATCGCGGAGAAGCTGGGCGCGGCGGCTGACGACGCCACCGCGATCCCGCAGCTCGCCGCCGAGACCGGCCTCGACGTCGACGCCGCGTACGCGGTGCAGACCGCGCTGGTGAAGCGCCGCCTCGACCGGGGTGAGCGGCTGGTCGGCCTGAAGATGGGCCTCACCAGCAAGGCCAAGATGGCCCAGGTCGGCGTGGACGAGGTGATCTGGGGCCGGCTGACCGACGTGATGCGGGTGCCCGACGGCGGCGCCGTCGACGTCGGCGACTTCATCCACCCGCGCGTCGAGCCGGAGGTGGCGTTCCTGCTGGACCGGCTGCCCGACCCGGGCGAACCGGTCGGCTCGTTCACCCGGGCGGTACGCGCGGTCGCCCCGGCGATCGAGCTGATCGACTCCCGGTACGCGAACTTCACCTTCTCGCTGCCGGACGTGGTGGCCGACAACACCTCGGCCGCCGCGTTCGTGGTCGGGCCGTGGTCGCCGGTGCCGGACGGGCTGGACAACCTCGGCGTGCTGCTGGAGATCGACGGGCGGGTGGCACAGGTCGGCTCGACCGCCGCCATCCTCGGCGACCCGCGCCGCGCCCTGGACGAGGGCCTGCGGCTGGCCGGCCGGCACGGCGTCCGGCTGCGCAAGGGCTGGGTGTTCCTGGCCGGCGCGGCCACCGCAGCGGTGCCGTTGCGACCGGGCGCACACGTGCGCGCCACTGTGGAGAAGCTCGGTTCCGCCTCCCTGAAGGCTCTGCCGTGACGGCCCGCGTGGTGGCCGGGAAGGCCGTGCCGCGGGGCGCGTTCCCGCACGTCAAGGTGGGCGGTGGGTTCGTCTACGTGTCCGGCACGTCGTCGCGCCGGCCGGACAACACGTTCGCCGGGGTGTCGGTGGACGAGTTCGGCACCACCGACCTGGACATCCGGGAGCAGACCCGGGCCGTGGTGGAGAACATCCGTGACCTGCTCCGCTCGGTCGGCGCCGACCTGAGCGACCTGGTGCAGGTCACCAGCTACCTGGTCAACATGAACGACTTCGGCGGCTACAACGAGGTGTGGGCGGAGTTCTTCGACGCCACCGGCCCGACCCGGACCACAGTCGCCGTGCACCAGCTTCCGCATCCGCATCTGCTGATCGAGATGCAGGCAGTCGCCCTACTTCCGTCGGGAGGTTCCCATGAGTGAGATCGCCGAGCCGTTCAGCTTCTCCGGCTGGATCGGCGAGAACCAGCACCTGCTCAAGCCCCCGGTGGGCAACAAGGAGATGCTGCCCGGCAGCGACGACTTCATCGTCATGGTGGTCGGCGGCCCGAACCAGCGCACGGACTTCCACGTCGACCCGTACGAGGAGTTCTTCTACCAGGTCAAGGGCAACATGCACATCAACCTGATGCTGCCCGAGGGCCCGCGTACGGTGCACGTGCGCGAGGGGCAGATGTGGATGCTGCCGCGCAACACCCCGCACTCGCCGCAGCGCCCCGAGGCCGGCTCGATCGGCATGGTGATCGAGCGGGTCCGCGAGGAGGGCACGCTGGAGAAGTTCCAGTGGTACTGCGGCGAGTGCCACCACAAGGTGCACGAGGTGGAGTTGCAGGTCCGCGACATCGCCGCCGACCTGCCCCCGGTCTTCGCCGCGTTCTACGCCGACGAGAAGGCCCGCACCTGCGACAACTGCGGCGCGCTGCACCCGGGCAAGGGCTGACGCGTGCCGGTCGTGGACGTGCACACGCACGTCGTACCGAAGGGGTGGCCGGACCTCGCCGCGGCGTGCGGCGGGTCCGGGTGGCCCTGGTTGCGGGTGGACTCCGAGCGCGCCGCCATGATCATGGTGGGGGAGACGGAGTTCCGCCCGATCGGCGGGCAGTGCTGGGACGCGCCGACCCGGCTCGCCGACATGGACGCCGACGGCGTGGACGTGCAGGTCGTCTCGCCCACCCCGGTCTTCTTCAGCTACGACCGCCCGGCCGACCAGGCGGTCAAGGTGGCCCGGATCTTCAACGACCTCACGCTGGAGGTCACCGCCGCCGGCGGCGACCGGCTGGTGCCGTTCTGCCAGGTGCCGTTGCAGGACGCGGACGCGGCCTGCGCCGAGCTGGACCGCTGCCTGGCGGCCGGGCACGCCGGGGTGGAGATCGGTAACCACGTCGGCGACCGGGACCTGGACGACGCGGGCATCGTGCAGTTCCTGACCCACTGCGCCGAGGTGGGCGCGCCGGTGTTCGTGCACCCGTGGGACATGCCCGGCGGCCCCCGGCTGGACCGGTGGATGGCGCGCTGGCTGACCGGGATGCCGGCCGAGACGCACCTGTCGGTGCTGGCACTGATCCTCGGCGGCGTGTTCGACCGGGTGCCGGAGACGCTGCGGATCTGCTTCGCGCACGGCGGCGGCAGCTTCCCGTTCTGGCTGGGCCGCGCCGACAACGCCTGGCACCGCCGGGGTGACCTGGTACGCGGCGCGTCGAGCGCACCGCCCAGCTCCTACGTCGACAGGTTCCACGTCGACTCGGTGGTCTTCGAACCGGCCGCGCTGCGGCTGCTGGTGGACACCATGGGCGCCGAGCGGGTGCTGCTCGGCAGCGACTACCCGTACCCGCTGGGGGAGCGGCCGGTCGGCCAGGTGGTGCACCGGGCGGACTTCCTCACCGACGCGCAGCGGGCCGCGCTGCTCGGCGGCAACGCGCTGCGGTTCCTCGGCCGCTGAAGACCGGCGCGGGTGCGTCCGTCGTCGCCCTAGAGTCGACGGACGCACCCGGCGCTGCTCAGGAGTGCGGGCAGGTGTCCCGGTACTCCTCGATGGCCGTGCCCCGGGGTGCCGGGCAGAGGAACTGCTCGTAGCGGGTGTCGTCGTCGACGAACCGCTTGAGCCAGGAGATGCTGTACTTCGCGACAGTCACGTTCGGCGAGGTCGGCGCCGAGTGGCTCGCCGCGTTCAACTCCAGGTACGCCTTGTCCAGCGTGGCCGGCAGGCTGGTGTAGAACGGCTCCGAGTGCGACGACACCGGTGCCACCGTGTCGTTCTCCGCGCCGATGACGAGCGTCGGCACGCGTACCGACGACCAGTTCTTCGTGGAGTGCCAGCCGGTCAGCGGGATCGCCGCCTGGAGCGCGGGCCGGGCGTTCGCCGCCGACAGGCTGCCGCCACCGCCCATCGAGTGCCCCATCACCGCCAGCCGGTTGCGGTCGATCCGGGTACGCACCGCGCTGGTGTTCGTCAGGTAGTCCAGGGCGGCCAGGAGTTGGGTGCCGCGGCTGGCCGGCTGGTCGTAGACGGAGAGGGTGTCGATGGTGATGACCACGAAGCCCTGTGAGGCCAGCCGGGGCCCGAGCCAGGACACCGCCGACTGGCTGGCGGTGAAGCCGGGGGAGACGGCGACCGCGCCGAAGGTGCCCTCGGCGGTGCTTGTCGGGTAGTAGATGGTGCCGCCGCGGAAGCCGCTGACGCTCGACGCGGAGACGGTGGTCTGGGCGATCGCGAACGGGCCGCGGGTGGCCTCGATCGACGCGGTGGTGGGCGCGGGACCGCGCTCGTAGGGGTTCGCGGCGAGCGCCGCGGCCGGCCCGCCGTCGCGGGCTCCGGCCGGTGCCACCGGCAGGGCGGCGAGGCCGGCGGCGGTCAGGGCGAGGGCGAGCAGGGGGCGCAGGGCGCGCGGGAGCCGGGACGGGCGGGCCGGTGTGCCGGGTGCGTGGTGCACGGGGTGCTCCTCGGGGTGGTCGGGGCAGCCTTCAATCGAATTACGTCGATCTGCACATCCTGCGCGCCCCACCCGCCCGGCGGACCATCCCGAACCGGTCATGTCACCCGGATATGGACCGGCTGCCGCCGGTCGGATCACCCGGATACGGACCGGCCACCGCCGGTCGGACGTGTCGCCCGGTCGTCCGGCCGCCGGACCGGCAGGATGGGCGGCATGGCCGAGCCGCACGACCTGACCGCGCTGGAACAGGCCGCCGCGATCCGCCGGGGCGAGCTGTCCAGCCTGGAACTGGTCGAGCACCACCTGCGCCGGGTCGAGGCGCTCGGCGACACTGTCGGCGCGTTCGTCACCGTCACCGCCGAGCGGGCCCGGACCGCCGCCCGCGCCGCCGACGCGGTGGCGGCGGAGGAACGCGGCCCCCTGCACGGGGTGCCGACCGCGATCAAGGACCTGACGCTCACCGCCGGGGTACGCACCACCTTCGGCTCGGCCGCCTTCGCCGACTTCGTCCCACCCGTCGACGCCGACGTGGTCCGCCTCCTGGCCGACGCCGGCCTGGTCAGCCTCGGCAAGACCACCACCTCCGAACTCGGCTGCTCGCTCTACTCCGAGGGACTGGTGGCGCCACCGGCCCGCAACCCGTGGGACCTCGCGTACACGGCCGGCGGATCCAGCGGCGGCGCGGCGGCAGCTGTCGCCGCCGGGCTGGTCCCGGTGGCGCAGGGCTCCGACGGCGGGGGCTCACTGCGCATCCCGGCCGCGCTCTGCGGACTGGTCGGCTACAAACCGAGCCGGGGCATGGTCTCCGGCGGGCCGCTCGGCTTCGGCGGCTTCGGGCTGCCGGTGAACGGGCCGATCGGCCGTACCGTCGCCGACGTGGCCGCGCTGCTCGACGTGCTCGCGCGGCCGGTGCCCGGCGAGCCGTACCTGCCGCCGGCCGCGCCCGCCGGCGGGTACCTCGGCGTCACCCGCGCCGCCCGCTCCGCCGGCCCCGGCCGGCTGCGCGTCGGCCGCTTCACCACGCCGATGCTCGCCGACGAACCGGTCCACCCGGACTGCGCAGCCGCCGTCGACCGGACCTCCGCGCTGCTCGCCGACGCCGGCCACGAGGTGGTCGACGTCCCCGCGCCGCTCGGCCCCGAGGCGTGGCCGCTGTTCGAGACCGTCTGGTACGCGCTGGCTGTCACCCCCGTCCCGGCCGGGCGGGAGGGCGACCTGCTGCCGCTGACCCGGTTCCTGCGCGAACGCGGCGAGGCGCTCGGCGCGGCCCGGCTGATCGCCGCGCTCGGCGAACTCCAGGCGCAGGTACGCCGTGGCGTACGCCGTACCGCCGGCTGCGACCTGCTGCTGTGCCCGACGCTCGCGGCCCCGCAGGCGCCGGTGGGGGCGTTCGCCGCCCTCGAACCGGCAGAGGACTTCGACAGGCAGCGGCGTTTCTCGCCATACTGCGCGGTCTTCAACGTCACGGGCGATCCGTCCGTTTCCCTGCCGGTCGGGCGGACCGCCGACGGGCTTCCGGTGGGGGTGCTGCTCACCGGTCGCTACGGCGACGACGCGACACTGCTCGCCACTGCCGCGCAGCTGGAGCACTGGAGTGACGGATGGGATCAGCACCCCGCAATCTGGCGGGCCGCCGACTCCGCTAACGTGAACATCACAAGTGAGGTGGGGCGCGACCGGTCCTGACCGGCCAACCGACCCGCCATTCCTGGTCTCTCTTTCCGCCTGGGGGCGTTGGGATTGTCTGTTACCGAGACGTTGGTGGTCTTCGTCGGCATCCCGGTCGCCGCGGTGCTGCTGATCGCCGCCCTGGCGGCCGCCGGCAGCCGTGGCAACGGTGGCGGCGCCAAGCGCTACCGGCCGGGCCGGCCCTTCGACTTCACTCCGGTCTGGTTCCTGAGCCGTCCGGAGCAACTGGCCGACTCGGCCGGCACGGCCCTCGCGGCCGGGGCGCAGGCGCCGGCGTTGACCAGCCGCAAGCAGGAGCAGGCCGGCCGGGAGGCACCGGCCGCTGGAACCGGAGGCGCAAGTGACCGTTGGTGAAGCGCGGCCCACAACGGGGACGGGCACCCCGCCCGCGGTGCTGGACGGACCGTTCTCGACCCGTCAGCTGCTCCGCATCGACGAGGCGCTGCGCCTCGCCGACCAGGGCACCGGCCTGGTCTTCTCGGTGTTCGTCGGCGGCCTCGACGAGCCGATCCGGGAACACGCCGAGCGGCTGCACCGGCAGCTCGGCGAGCCGGACCGCTCGGTGCTGATCGCGGTGTCGCCCAACCAGCGGCAGCTGGAGATCGTCACCGGCAAGTACGCGCGCAAGCGCATCCCGGACACGTACGCCAAGCTGGCCGCGCTCTCCATGGTGGCCGCCTTCGGCGGCGGCGACCTGGCCGGCGGCATCATCCAGGGCCTCGACCAGCTCGCCAGCCACGCCGGCAAGGGCTGATCCGCCCGCACGCACACACGACGAAGCCCGGCCCGCGTACGCGTGGGCCGGGCTTTCTCGTGGTCCCAGCCGGGGCCGGCGCGGGCTGCCACCCGCGCCGGCCCCGGCCGGCATGCCTCACTCAGGCGGTGCGCGCGTCCCGCTCGCGGGCCTTCAGCGCGCGGACCACACCGTCGCGGCCCTCGGCCACCAGCCGCCGCAGCGACGCCGGCTGCCCGTCCTGGGCCAGCCACGCGTCGGTGGCCGCGACCGTGTCCTCGTCGACCAGGTACGCCGGGTAGGCGAGCTGCACGAACTCCTGCGCCGGCTCGCTGTCGCGCTGCGCCCACACCTGGTCCACCGTGGCGAAGTACCGCTCCCGGTAGGGCGCGGTCAGCTCGACCTGCGCCGGGTGGGTGAAGCCCTGCAGCAGCGCCCGGTTGCGCCAGTTGGGCAGCGCGTCCGGGCCGGTGAGCAGTGCCCACACCGCCGCCTTGTTCTCCACGGTCGGCACCAGCGCGTGCGCGTACGCTGCCTCCCGCTCGCCACTGGCGGTACGGTCGGCGGCCAGCTCCGCGTCCACGTCGGCGGCGCCCGCCGCGCCGTTGGCGACCAGCGACTGGAGCACCGTCCAGCGCAGCTCCGTGTCGACGGTCAACCCCTCCGGCACCCCGTTGCCGTCCAGCCAGCCGCGCAGCGTGGCCAGGTCCTCACCGGAGCGGGCCGAGGAGGCGTACGCGCGAGCCCAGGCGAGCTGGAAGCCGCTGCCCGGCTCGGCCGCCGCGAGCCCGGTCCGCGCGGTACGGGCCAGCTCGGCCCAGCCGGTCGGCGCCCAGGCCGGGTCGGCGTAGAAGGTGAGCGCGGTGGTCGCCTGCCGCAGCGTGGCGGTGATGAGGTTGATGTCCGTCTCGGCGGTCAGCCCGGCCAGCACCAGCGCCACGTAGTCGCGGGCCGACAGCTCGGCGTCGCGGGTCATGTCCCAGGCGGCGGTCCAGCACAGCGCCCGGGCCAGCGACGAGTCGAAGCCGGCGATGTGCTGCACCACGGTGGCCATGGACCGCTCGTCCAGCCGCAGCTTCGCGTAGGTGAGGTCCTCGTCGTTGAGCAGCAGCACGTCCGCGGCGGGCTTGCCGTGCAGCTCGGACAGCTCGGTCAACTCGCCGGTCACGTCCGTCTCGATCAGCTCCCGGCGCACCAGCCGGCCGTCGGTCAGGTCGTACAGGCCGACGCCGATGCGGTGGGTACGCAGCGTCGGGTAGCCCGACGGCGCCTCCTGCTGGACCACCACCCGCTCGTACGTGCCGTCGGCGCCGATGGTCACCTCCGGGCGCAGCGTGTTCACCTGCGCGGTCTCCAGCCACTGGGCGGCGAACTTGCGCAGCTCCCGGCCGGAGGCCGCCTCCAACTCGGACAGCAGGTCGTCGAAGGTGGCGTTGCCCCAGGCGTACTTGCCGAAGTAGGCGCGCAGGCCGGCCAGGAACGGCTCCTCGCCCACGTACGCGACGAGCTGCTTGAGCACGCTCGCGCCCTTGGCGTACGTGATGCCGTCGAAGTTGACCTCGACGGCCTCCAGGTCCGGCATCTCGCAGTAGACCGGGTGGGTGGAGGAGAGCTGGTCCTGCCGGTAACCCCAGTTCTTGCGGATCGACAGGAACGTGGTCCACGCGTCGTTGAACCGGGTGGCGTTCGTGTTGCACCAGTGGCTGGCCCACTCGGCGAACGACTCGTTCAGCCACAGGTCGTTCCACCAGCGCATGGTGACCAGGTCACCGAACCACATGTGCGCCAGCTCGTGCAGGATCGTGTTGGCGCGCTGCTCGTACTCGAAGTCGGTGACCTGCGAGCGGAAGATGTAGTGCGACTCGGCGTGCGTGACGCAGCCGAAGTTCTCCATCGCGCCGGCGTTGAAGTCCGGCACCCAGAGCTGGTCGTACTTGGGCAGCGGGTAGCGCACGCCGAACTTCTCCTGGAAGAAGTCGAAGCCCTGCGTGGTGATCAGGTGCAGGTCGTCGGCGTCCATGTGCTGAGCCATGCTGGCCCGGCAGAAGTAGCCCATGTCGATGCCGTCGTGGGTGCGGCGTACCTCGTGGTACGGCCCGGCGCAGAGCGCGGTGATGTAGGTGCTCATCCGCTCCGACACGGTGAAGTGCACCGTCTTCAGGCCCTCACCGGCGGCCTCCTCGCGCGCCACCGGCATGTTCGACACGACCCGCCAGTGCTCCGGGACGGTGGCGTGCCAGGTGTAGACGCTCTTCAGGTCGGGCTGGTCGAAGCAGGCGTAGACCTTCTGCGCGTCAGCGGTCTCGAACTGGCTGTAGAGGTAGGTCTCGCCGTCCACCGGGTCGACGGTGCGGTGCAGGCCCTGCCCGCTGTTGGAGTAGCCGAAGTCGGCGTCGACCACCAGTACGTTCTCGGCGGCCAGGCCGCTGAGGGTGAGCCCCTTCTCGGCGGACCAGCCGGACAGGTCGACCGGCTCGCCGTTGAGCGTGGCCGAGCGCACCGATTCGGCAGCGGTCTCGATGAAGGTGGTCGCTCCCGGCTCGGCGCAGCGGAACCGGACCTCGGTCACCGAGCGGAACGTGCGACCGGTGGACTGCACCGCGGTCGACAGGTCAAGGCTGATGTCGTACCCGGTCACCTCGAGCAGGCGGGCCCGCTCGGTAGCCTCGACCTGGGTCAGGTTGCGCACTCCCGGCACTGTTCGTCTCCATCCCGCTCGTCTCGCCGCGCCCCGCGGCGCCGGTTCTCGCCCGGCCGCTCGTGACGGCCCGCTGCGAACCGAGTCTTCCATGTACGGACCGCCCTCGGTGGTCGAGGTCACGCTCTCATTCCGGTACCGGTCTATGCGGTGCGGGGTGAGGATCGAAGGTGACCGCGCCGGGTCCCCGGCGCGACGATGGCGTGAAGGGAAGACACAGTGACCGAACGTGTCACCGCGGACATGTGGTTCGACCCGCTGTGCCCGTGGGCGTGGATCACCTCCCGTTGGCTGCTGGAGGTCGAGCAGGTCCGGGACGTGGACATCCGGTTCCACGTGATGAGCCTGTCCGTGCTCAACGACGGCCGGGAACTGCCGGAGGAGTACCAGGACCTGATGGTCAAGGGCTGGGGCCCGGTGCGGGTGTGCATCGCCGTCGAGCAGGCGCACGGTGCCGAGGCGCTGGCGAAGCTCTACACCGCGATGGGTACCCGGATCCACCTCCGCCAGGAGGAGCTGGGCCGGGAGATGATCGTGGGCGCGCTCACCGACGTCGGCCTGGACCCGGCGCTCGCCGACGCGGCCGATTCCACGCAGTACGACGACGCGCTGCGGGCCAGTCACGAGGCGGGCATGCGGCCGGTCGGCACCGACGTGGGCACTCCGGTGATCCACGCGCCGGGTCCGGACGGCGGTCAGGTCGCCTTCTTCGGCCCGGTGATCACCCCGGCGCCGAAGGGCGAGGCGGCCGGCCGGCTCTGGGACGGCGTGCTGCTGGTCTCCGCCACCCCCGGTTTCTACGAGCTGAAGCGCACCCGCGAGCAGGGCCCGATCTTCGACTGAGGTGAAAGGAAGGGCCCCCTATTAACGCCTCCGGTAGAGGAAGGGCCCCTTTTTAACACCCGCAGCGCGCCCCGAGCCCCGCACCCGCCCGTCACCGGGCCGGTGCGGGGCTCGTTTCACCGGGTGTCCCAGCCGACGGCCCGCGGGGCCGCGGCACGGCAGTTCCTGGAGGCGTTCCCATGGCCAAGCACCGCCGCATGTCCGACGACGCGCCGCAGCAGGCGACCGAGGACTCCGGTGCGACGTACTGGTCGGTGACCGAGAGCGACTGGCCGGTCGGCCCGGCCGAGGTGGCCGACCTGCTGGCCCCGCCGATCGTGGTCGGCGTGGCCCGGGTGGTGGCCACCTCGCGGATGACACCGCCGGATGAGCCCGGCCGGCCCGCCCGCGCGCCGTCGCGGTCCGGCGCCGCCGCCCACCCGGCCGCCGCGGGTGCGACGACGGTACGCCTCAACGCCGGCTCCCGCCCCGCCGCGCCGGCCCGCCGTCCGACTCCCGGCCGGCACCGCAACGCCACCGCCTGAGTCGCCCTTCCCGGTGTTAAGAAGGGGCCCTTCCTCTACCGGAGGCGTTAACCGGGGGCCCTTCCTTTCACCTGGTGGTAAGCGGGTGAGTCGGGCGGCGGCGGCGATCGGGGCCCGGGTAGCGTCAGCTGACATGACGGTCGTGCATCCGATCGCCCGGGCCTGGATCACCACTGGCGGCACCGGCGCGCAGAACTACGACGAGTTCGCCGACGACGCGGAGATCACCTCCATCGTCGAGGCGAATCCGCACAGCGCCCTGGGCATCGAGATGCCCCACCGGGCGCCCGGCAGCCTCGGGAAGTCGTTCCTCGACGCGCTGCCCGACGCGGTGGCGCGCCTGGCCGAGGCGAAGGCGGACGGCAGCTACACGCCGGCCGAGCAGGTGGTGGTGCTCTACCGGATCAGCGCGCCGGGCGAGGAGAGCGCGTACGGGCTGTGGGCCATGGTCGACACCGACCAGATCTCCACCCGCGCCGACGAGCCGGGCCTGGTCATCCGCAACGAGGACGTGTTCATCGCCAAGGTGCGCGAGCGC
The DNA here is from genome assembly GCF_040648395.1 of Micromonospora sp. NPDC049151. Taxonomy (NCBI): domain Bacteria; kingdom Bacillati; phylum Actinomycetota; class Actinomycetes; order Micromonosporales; family Micromonosporaceae; genus Micromonospora; species Micromonospora sp. NPDC049151. The sequence continues at coordinate 26,728 of NZ_JBEZDP010000022.1, read as the reverse complement.
GTCGCCCTGGCCGAGGCGCTCGGTCACCTGCTCTCGCCCGTACTCCTGCTGCAGACCGGCAAGGGCGACGAGCTGCACGCCGCGCTCGCGGCGGCGACCGACGCGGCCGGCGCGCCCGCCGCGACCGACGTCGACCAGTCCGGTCGCACGCACGCGATCTGGCTGCTGGGCCCGGGTGCGGCGCAGGACGAGCTGACCGCGCTCGCCGGCGGCGGGGACCTGGTGGTCGCGGACGGCAACCACCGCAGCCTGGCCGCGCAGACCGGTGGTTTCCCGCGCTTCCTCTCGGTGATCACCACGCCCGCGTCGGTCGCCATCCAGCCCTACAACCGGCTGGTCAGCGAGCTGACCACCACGCCGGACGAGCTGCTCGACCGGCTGCGCGCGGCGGGCGCGGAGGTCACCCCGGCGGCCGGGCCGGTCGACGTGCCGGCCACCGGCGGCGTCGTGCACCTCTACCTCGGCGGCCGGGGGTACGCGGTGACGCTGCCGCACGTCGGCGCCGGCCGGCTGGAGAACCTCGACCACGCGCTCGTCGAGCGCCTGCTGCTGCGCGACGCCCTGGGTCTCGACCCGGGCGACAAGCGGATCACGTACGTGGGCGGCGACTACCCGGCGAGCTGGCTCGTCGGTGAGGTCGACGCCGGCCGGGCCGAGCTGGCGGTGCTCGTCGCGCCGGTGACCGTCGACGACTTCGTCGCGGTGAACCTGGCCCGGGAGAAGATGCCGCGAAAGAGCACCTGGTTCACCCCGAAGGCGCGGGCCGGCTTGGTCGTGGCCGAGCTGCCGCACTGACCGTGTGACGAAACCGCCTCCGGGTCGCCGCCCGCGCGCCGGCCTGGAGGCGGGCCTGTCAGACTGCGCGGTATGCGCGTCTACCTGGGATCCGACCACGCCGGTTTCGAGTTGAAGGTGCACCTCGCCAACCACCTGGCCAAGCAGGGCTACGAGGTGGTCGACGTGGGCCCCCACGTCTTCGACCCGGACGACGACTACCCGGCGTTCTGCCTGCACACCGGCGACCGGGTGGTCGGTGACCCGGGCAGCCTCGGCGTGGTGATCGGCGGCTCCGGCAACGGCGAGCAGATCGCCTCGAACAAGGTGGCGGGCGTCCGGGCCGCGCTCGCCTGGAACGTCGACACCGCACAGCTCGCCCGCGAGCACAACGACGCCAACGTCGTCGCGATCGGCGCCCGGCAGCACACGCTCGACGAGGCGACCGCGCTGGTCGAGGCGTTCCTGACCACGCCGTTCTCCGGCAACCCCCGGCACAGCCGGCGCATCGAGCAGGTGGCCGCCTACGAGCAGAGCCGCCGCCTGCCCGAGCTGCCCGCCTGACCGGACACCCTTCTCGGCGAGCCGGTCACCGGGCCCGGGCCGGAGCCGCCGTACCGGCCTCCGCGGGCTCAGCGCCCGTTGCGGGGCAGGTCCTCGCGCGGCACCCAGTTGCGGCGGATGAGCACCACCCGCTGTTCGGCTTCGGCGAGGTCGTCCTCGGTCGGGCGGGCGGCGTCCCGTGCCCGCAGCGCGGCCGTCACGCTCACCTGCGACGAGCCGGAGCCGACCAGCCCGCGTAGCCCGCGCTCGCCCTCCTCGGCGGGCGCGGGGGAGCGCCGGCCCCGGAGCTCCGGCTCGCCCGGCCGGCCGGCGCGCGGGGACCGGGGCGTCACGTCGTCGTGTACGGGTGCGGTGCTGGCGGTGCTGCCGTCGGCACCCGTGCCGCCGGCACCGGTTCCGGCGGTCTCCGTCGGCGGGACGGCGTCGCCGTGATGCCGTAGCCGTCGTCGCCGTCGTTCCGCCTCACCCATCCCCCGACCGTACCGCCCCCGAGCCCGCCCGCGCGCCGCTCGCACCCCGCGCGGCCCACACACGCTCCCCGACACACCCGATCCAGCCAGCCTCCGTCGATCATGGAGTTGTGGCGCCCGGAGTGCCCCGTAAGCGAGGTATGTGAGGTGCCACAACTCTAAGGTCGACGGGGCACCCGCCCGCACGATCATGAAGTTGGCCTGGATAAAACGGACGCTTCGCGCCGCTAACTTCATGATCGCCGGGGTGGGCCGGGCGCGCGGGCCGGGGTGGGCCGGGTGGGCGGGCGCGCGGGCCGCTGGGGACGGCTAGAAGACCTCCATGGGGGAGGGGGCGCGGTGCCAGGTGAAGGCGGGGTTCAGGGCGGTCAGGGTGCCCGGGATCAGCTCCTTCGCTCGGCCGGCGGCGGCCAGCGCGTACGGGTTCGCGCCGCCGAGGTACATCTCGCCGAGCGTGCGTACGTCACACGCCAGCCCCGCCGGGGCGGTGGTGGGCGTGCACTGCGCGCCGTCGCGTCCACCGACCAGCCGCCAGCGGCCCGTGTTCTCCTTCAGCAGATCGTCGGTGACCTCGATCACCACGTCGACATCGGTGGCGTAGCGCCGGGCGGCCAGCGCGGCCGGCACGTCCACCACGCGTACCCAGAGCGCGTCGGCGAGCTGCGGCGAGAGCTGGCGGGGCTCGTCCACCAGTCGCAGCAGCGGCTCGTCCAGGGCCGCGATCGGGAACGACAGCCGGCGGGTCAGGTCGACCGAGAGCAGCAGCCGCCAGAGCGCCGTGTACGCCTCCGGCGTCGCCGCCACCACCTCACCGACCTGCACCTCGGCCTGCGGTCCGGTGGCCGTCGAGCTGTCCCTGGTCCGGTAGAGCGCGTAACCGTCGGGGCCGCCGGCGCCCTCGTGCAGCAGCACCCGGCGCTCGGTGGCGCCGCCCCGGTGCGCCTTGAGGTCCGCCAGCAGGTACGACCACCAGCGCTCGTCGCGCCGGGACCAGCCGGGACGCCCGGCGCGGACCCGCTCGTACAGCCGGGCCAGTTCGTCGCGGTGCGCGTCCGGACGGTCCAGTCGCAGCGTGCCCTCGGCGGACGCCGGGGCGGGCAGGCGCAGCCCGGTGGTGTCTGCGGACAGCACGTAGCGCGGCGCTGCCGACCCGTAGCCGAACCGGGGGTAGATGCGTCCCTCGCTGGCCCAGAGCACCGCGACCGGTTCCCGGCCGGCGTCGCGGACGTCCCGCAGCTGGCGGCGCATCAGCGTGGTGAGCAGGCCGCGCCGCCGGTGCGTCGGCGCCACCGCGACCATCGTCACGTGCGCGGCCGGCACGTCCGCGCCGGGGACCGCGAGGTCGCGGCTGAACGCGGCGGCGTGCGCCACGGCCGTGCCGCCGTCACGGACCAGCAGCGACCGGTCCGGCTCGAAGATCGGGCGTTCCAGCGCCTGTACGTCGGGGTCGAGATCGCCGTGGAAGGCCAGCGCCAGCAGCGCCGCGATGTCGTCGAAGTCCTCGGCCCGGGATACCAGCACGTCAGTCACGGCACGTGTGTATCGCACCGTGATGGGGGTCGGCACCCTATTTGCGGGCTGGCTACCCTCGGAACCGAGGCCGGAACCGGTCGAGGGGGAGGACGGAAGATGGCGGACCAGACACAGCCGTGGGCCGAGCGCACCGTGGAGGTGCCGCCCCAGCCGGGCGTGGTGCCCCCGCAGCGGGACGCGTTCCAGCGCGGGGTGGCGGCGGTCGGTCAGCCGCGCCCGTCGCGTACGCCCCGAACCGAGCAGTTCCCCACCGTCGAGCACGGCGACTGGGCGGCCGAGCCGGCGCCGCGCCGGCCGATGAGCTGGCACCTGGCCCAGGCGCGCAAGGGCGGCGAGCTGAGCGCCGCCGGCGCTCTGTTCGCGTTCGTGTGCTGGGGCATCTGGGCGATCTCCGGCCGGGGCAACCTCGTGGCCCCGCTGCTCACGTTCGTGCTCAGCCTGCTCACCGCGGTCGGCCTGTTCGCGCTGGCCCGGCTGCTCGGCCGGCTGATCCTGGAGCGGCAGTTCGGCCGGGTGCGCCGCAGCGCCAAGGGCGCCCACCTGGTCACCGCGTTGTTCCTGGCCGGCGTGGGTGTGGCGTACCTCCAGCAGACCGAGTGGGTGGTCTCCGCCTGGAACTGGGTGACCGGCAGCTGAGCCGGCAGGTCGTCCGTCCGGCACGCGCCGGACGGACGACCCGGGGTGTCAGAAGGTGGTCGGGGCGCCGGCGGTCTTGCAGGCGGCGTTGATGTCCTTGCTGGCCTTCTCCATGGCCGGGTTGTCGGCGGCGGTTCCCGGGTCGGCGGCCGAGCCCGCCTTGCCGGCCTCCGCGGCGAACTCCTTCAGGGCGGTGGCCGCCTTGCCGTCCCCGGCGGTCCCGGCCAGCTTGGCCACCCGGTCACCGAGTTCGGTCAGGATCTCGCCGGTCTGCTTCGTCAGGTCGCCACCCGACTGCACGGCGGTCATGAGCTTCGCCCGCATGTCCTTGTTGATCTTTTCTGCGGCGGTGCAGAGGTCCTTGTCACTCATCGCGGCCGCCGAGGGCGAGGGGGCCGCCGTGGAGGGTACGGCGGAGGCCGAGGTGGCCGCCGGCCCGGCCGTGGTCGCTGGCTTCTCGTCGCCGCACGCGGCGAGGCCCAGCACGGCACAGGCAAAGAGGATCGGGATGATCCGGTTCGTTTTCACGCCTGGGCACGCTAGTCGATGCCCGTCATTGATCAAACTCGGTTTGCCGGGGCCGGTCCGCGGAATGCGCGGGCGGGCGGCATTCGTGCCGCCCGCCCGCGTCCGGCCGCGGTACGCCGCGACGCCGGTCGTCGCTCCACCAGGACCGTTCTGCCTTACCCCGCCCCACGGGCTTCATCCGTCGCCCGTTGGGCTGAGCGGTCACCGCTGCTCGTCGGCCTTCGGCGACGCGACCCGGGCCGCCGGGTCCTCGACGCCCGGCTCGCCGCCACCGGGCGCCACCATGCCGTCGTAGTTGTAGACCACGCCGTCGTCGCCGTGCTGCTTGGTGGTCCGGATGTAGCGGTGGATCATCCCGTCGATCTCGATCTCCACCAGGGCCTTGCCGTCCGCGTCCTGGCTGCTGCCGTCGCGGGGACCGCCGACCAGGTACGCCTTCGTGTTCGTCTCCATGTGCCCGCCCTACCCCGGCCCGGCCCGCCGGAAACGGCCGGGGCCGGCCACCACCCACCGCCGTGAGGGGCCGTTCGGCGAGCCGGGGCGTGCTTCCGGCGCACCGGACCCGGTCGGCCGTCGTGCCGGCGCGGTGTCGCGGAGCAGCATGACGGCATGGGCGCGTATCGATCAGCGTACGAGCGGAGCATCACCGACCCGGCCGGTTTCTGGCGGGACGCGGCGGCCGACATCGACTGGGTCATCCCACCGGACCGCGTCCTCGACGACTCGGCGGCGCCGCTGTACCGCTGGTTTCCCGACGGGGTGCTGAACACCTGCCACAACGCGCTGGACCGGCATGTCGCCGCCGGCCGGGGCGACCAGCCCGCGCTGATCCACGACAGCCCGGTCACCGGCACCGTCAGGACCCTCACGTACGCCGAACTGCTCGCCGAGACCGCCCGGTTCGCCGGTGCGCTGCGCCGCCTCGGCGTCGGCCGGGGCGACCGGGTCCTGCTCTACCTGGCGATGGTTCCGGAGGCGGTGGTCGCCATGCTGGCCTGCGCCCGGATCGGCGCGGTGCACTCGGTGGTCTTCGGCGGCTTCGCCGCGCACGAACTGGCCGTCCGGATCGACGACGCGCGGCCGAAGGTGGTGGTCGCCACCTCCTGCGGCATCGAGGTGGACAGGGTGGTGCCGTACCACCCGATCCTGGCCGCCGCGCTGGACGAGGCCACGCACGCGCCGGAGCGATGCGTGGTGGTGCAGCGCCCGCAGGACCCGGCCCCGCTGGTGCCCGGCCGCGACCTGACCTGGGACGAGGTGATGGCGGACGCGGAACCGGCGCCGTGCGAGCCGGTGGCCGGCACCGACCCGCTCTACATCCTCTACACCTCGGGCACCACCGGCCGGCCCAAGGGCGTGGTGCGGGACAACGGCGGGCACGCGGTGGCGCTGCGCTGGTCGATGCGCAACGTCTACGGCATCGAGCCGGGCGAGGTCTTCTGGGCCGCCTCCGACGTGGGCTGGGTGGTCGGCCACTCCTACATCGTGTACGCGCCGCTGCTCACCGGCGCGACCACGGTGCTCTACGAGGGCAAGCCGGTCGGCACCCCCGACGCCGGGGCGTTCTGGCGCGTCGCCGCCGAGCACCGGGTGGCCGCCCTGTTCACCGCGCCCACAGCGATCCGGGCGATCCGCCGCCAGGACCCGGAGGGCGAGCACATCTCCCGGTACGACCTGAGTGCGCTGCGTACCCTCTTCCTCGCCGGTGAGCGGCTGGACCCGGACACCTGGGCCTGGGCGGGGGAGCGGCTCGGCGTACCCGTCGTCGACAACTGGTGGCAGACGGAGACCGGCTGGCCGGTGGCGGCCAACCCGCGCGGCCTGGAGCCGCTGCCGATCAAGCCCGGGTCGCCGTCGGTGCCGGTGCCCGGCTACGACGTGCGCGTGGTCGACGGCGCGGGCCGCGACGTGCCGCCGGGCACTGACGGCTCGATAGTGATCCGGCTGCCGCTGCCGCCCGGCTGCCTGCCCACGCTCTGGGGCGACGACGAGCGGTTCGTCCGCTCCTACCTGTCCACGTTCCCCGGCACCTACCTGACCGGCGACGGCGGCCGGTTCGACGAGGACGGCTACCTGTACGTGATGGGCCGCACCGATGACGTCATAAACGTGGCCGGGCACCGCCTGTCCACCGGCGCGATGGAGGAGGTCCTGGCGACGCACCCGGCGGTGGCCGAGTGCGCGGTGATCGGCGTGGCCGACGCGCTCAAGGGGCAGGTGCCCAGCGGGTACGTGGTGCTCAAGGCCGGCGCCGACGTGGACCCGGACGCGCTCGCCGCCGAGCTGGTCGCGCTGGTCCGGCAGCGGATCGGCCCGGTGGCCGCGTTCCGCCGGGTGAGTGTGGTGCCGGCGCTGCCGAAGACCCGCTCCGGGAAGATCCTGCGGCGCACCATGCGGGGCCTGGTGGAGGGGCGCGACGAGCCGGTGCCGGCGACCATCGACGACCCGGGTGCGCTCGCCGTCTTCCGCGACCTCGGCACCGCAGACTGAACTGTGCGGGGCTGACGCGGTCCCCGGCCGGCCGGATCGGCCGGCCGGGGACCGCCTGCGGTCAGCGCCGGACCGGGTTGCGGGCGGCGTAGTCGCGGGCCACCCGGACCAGTTCGATCAGGCCGCCCGCGTACTCCTGCGCCTCGGCGTGCGCCTCGTCGAACGGCGGCTGGAAGCCGACGCCCTCCCACTGGCCGGTGGCCTCGTTCCACCTGTCGTTCCCGACCTCGAAGTCCCAGGCGAAGATGCCCAGCTCGTAGTAGAGCTGGTCGGCGGAGTTGCCGGCCGCCGAGTAGAGCACGTCGGCGACCGGGCCGGTCTGCGACGGCCAGGTGACGGTGCCGCGCTCGGCCGCGATGGCGCCGACGATGCGCCGCGCGCTGCCCAGGAAGAGGGTCGACTCGTCGATCGACGGGCGCGGCAGCGTCACCCGCCCGTCGGCCTTGTACGCCCCGGGCGGCCACATGAAGTAGCCACCGTAGGAGTGCACGTTCATCGCGAACCTGATGTTCGGGTGGGCCTTGGCCAGGTCGATCACGTTGCGGCTCTCCGGTTCGGACAGCTCGGCGGTGCCCGCGTAGTTGCCGGCGAGGCAGTTGGTGCTCGCGCCCACGTACCCGTCGAACAGGGAGCCGACCGTGTAGTTGCGGTTGACGTCGACGCCCCACATGGTGCGGTACTTCGGGTCCCGAGCCTCGCCGGTGCAGTGGTTTACCAGGTTCTTGCGCTGGAAGTTGTAGTCGTGGAACGAGTAGTTCGCGCCGTCCGGGTTGACGGTCGGGACGACGAACACGTCCACCTGCTCCAGCAGCTTGCGGGTCGCCGCGTCGGTACGCGCGTTCGCCAGCAGCCGCTCGGCGAACTCCAGCGTCACGAGCGGGGTCGCCCACTCGCGGGCGTGCTCCTGCGAGTACGCCAGCACGCCGATCCGGGAGCCGTCGCGGTGCTTGCCGATCCGCAGCGCCTGCACCGTCCACGGCCGGGCCGGCACCTCGGTGCCCTGCAAGCCGTCGTCGAGGCGTACCGGCCCGGTCACCGGCATCGGCAGGCCGGCCGAGCCGTCCTCCACAGTGGCCCGGAAGCGGGCGCCCCGCGGGGCGTTGATCAGGGCGGCGACGTCGTCGGTGGTGCTCGTGACCTTGCCGGCGCCGTCGGTGGCCAGCGAGATGGTGAGCACCCGGTCCCGGTAGCGCATGCTCAGCGGCCGGTTCGGCCGGCCAGGGTCGACGGTGCGTACCCGCACTCCGTTCATGCCCTGGTCGCCGAAGCGGACCGACTCGACCACGACGGCGGCGGCCGCCGGGTCGCCCAGGTAGGCGGCGGCGTTGCGGCGGTATCCCTGGGTCTTGTTCGGCAGGTCGATGACGTCGACCAGGTCGCGGTACTGGCGGCCGAGCCGGGCGATGCGCGCCTTGATGTCCACGGGCGTCAGGTACGCGTCGATGAAGTCCTTCTGGTAGCCGGCCGGCTGCGGCGGCGGGGTCGCGTCCGGCCACAGCGACGGTGTCACCGGCCGGCTCGTGCCGCCCAGCGTGGAGGTGGCGGTGAGCTGCACCGGGCGGCTCGGCACCGGCTGCGGCAGCGCGTAGTGGTACTGGTACTCGCCCGAGTCCTCGAAGCGGTACAGCGGGAACGAGCCGGTGGCGCCGTCGGCCGTCCGCCAGGTGACAGTGATCTCGACGTCCGGGTCGTCGGTGGCGGTGGTGGCGACCTGGGCCTGGAGGAACGTCCGGCCGCCGGTGGTCCACCAGTACGCCTGGAGGAACTGGAGCGTGTCGACGGCGGCGGCGCCGCTCGTACGCAGCCCGGCGCGGGTGCGGTCCTGCGCGGCGCGGCGGCTCTCGGCCAGGTGCCGGGCACCGTCGTCGGCGCGCTGCACCACCTGCACGGCGGTGGCCCCCTGCCGGGTGAGGTCGGCGAGCTGCCGTCCGGTGAGGACCAGGTCGGCGATCCACGCGCCGTCGCGGGAGCGGGGACGGTTGGCCAGGTCGGCGCCGCCCGCTACCAGGCGGTCGAGCTGCGCCCGGTCGGCGAGCCGCACGCGGACCAGAGCGGTCTCGGTGGGGGCGAGCGTGATCGCGGGGGAGGGCGGTGCGGCGGCGCCCGGCCCGGGATGGGCCAGCGCCGCGGCGATCAGGATGCTGGTGGTGGCGAGTGCGGTCCACCGTCGTCGGACGAACACGGGGCCTCCTGACGAACGTCGATCTCTCTGCCGTTCACACCAGCCGAGGCATCGATCGCTGTCAAGCTCACTTCCGGTCAGCCGGCGAACCGGTACAGCTGGAACCCCTTCTCCGCGCCGCACACCAGCATCTCGGTGTTCCACGAGCAGGACGCGCTGCGGATCTGCTTCAGCTGCCCCATCTCGACCGGCTTGCCGTCCACCGCCATGCCGGCGAGGACCCGGTCGTCCTCGAAACTGCTCGGGGCCTTGGAGAAGATCAGCACGTTGCCGGCGTCCAGCCGGACCGCCGACCCGTCCCGTTCCCGCACTGCGGTGCCGTCCGGCGCGAACAGCGTCACCGCGTCCGGCGAGGTCCGCCCGGCCAGCACGTGCTCACCGACCGGCACCAGCGACTCGGCGCGCGGCGCCGGCCACTGCCGGGTGCCCTCACTCTCGGTCGCCGCCACCACCCGGGTGTCGTCGGCGCCGCTGCCGGGAGTCTCCAGCAGGCACACGCGACGTTCCCCGCAGGTGACGAGATCCTTCACCCGGCCGCCCTGCTCCGGCGCCTCGTACAGCACGCTGGGCGTGCCGAGACCGCCCAGGTCGTACGCGAGCAGCCGCAGGCCACGATCGTTCTCCGCCACGTACAGCCGGTCGTCGCGGGCGGCCATCGGATCGTCGAGGCCGGCCATGTTGCCCCGCTCCTTGAGGATCTTCCCGCTGCGCATGTCCAGGACCCGGACCGAGCGGTCCGCGCCGACCTGCACGAGCCGGTCCGCCTTCCCCGCCCACGGCGCGAGCGGCGCGCCCTCGGCGTCGGCGGGGCCGTCCAGTGCCGCGCCGGTGCGTACCGGGACGACCTTCGTGCGCGCGTCGCCGTACTCGGTGCGCGGGTTGCGCCGCTCCCACCGCTGGCGGCCGTCGTCCAGCCGCAGCCCGACCAGGCGTTCGCCGGTGCGATCCAGCCGGACGATCGTGTCGGGCCCGAGGTACAGGGTGTCGTCGCGGCCGACATCGGTCTGCCAGCGCTGCTTGCCGGAGTCGCCGTCGAGCACCGCGAGCACGCGCGGGGTGCCGCTGCCGGTGGCGTCGCCGAGGACGAGCAGCCCGTCGGGCAGCGGCCGGATCCCCGCCCACCGCTGCGCGGCCGCGTCGGTCCGCTTCTCCCAGACCGTCTTCCCGGTGGCCGCCTCGACGGCCGTCACGTGCAGGTGGTCGTCGGGCAGCGAACGGACCAGGTAGGCGCGTTCCCCGAGCGTCGCGGTGAACATCTGGTCCGGCCGCGCGTCACCAACGGACACCGTCCTCACCAGCTCGGCGGTGTGGAAGTCAAGCGCCGGGTGCCGGTCCCGGAACACCCAGAGCAGCACCGCCGCCGCCACGGCGACGACCACGAGACCCGCGCCCAGCGCGACCCACCGGCCGCGCCGTGGCCGGCCGCCGCCGGGCCGGACACCGCCCGGGGCGGGGGAGAAGGGCGCCCCGGGTACGCCGGGACCGGGCCCCGCCGGCGGCCATCCTCCACCGGGCGGGGGCGGCGGCATCCCGGGTACGCCGGGTCCGGCGTGGTGCGCGGCGGGCGCTGCCCCCGGCACGAAACCGGGGGCGCCCGGAGTGCCGTCGTACCTCGGGTGCGGGACCGGACCCCCGGCGAGCGGCGTGCCGTCGTACCTCGTGGGGGACGTCGGTGGGACGGGTCCGTCGGCGACCAGCGTGCCGTGCGGACCGGCGGGCGCCGCGTCCGCTCCGCCGAACGGCGCGGTCGGGTTCGGCCTCGTCGCACCGCCGGGGACCGTCGCCGCGGTGGCGTCCGCAGCCGAACCGGGCGAGGTGGGCGCGGGTTCGGCCGGCTCGGGCCGGGTCGGCGCGGGTGGTGCCGACGCCGGGTGGGCGGGACGGCCGGACCGCCGGGGCAGCGGCAGGTCGGTGAGCGCGCCCTCGGCGACCGGCATCTCCGGCTGTTCCAGCACCGTCGGCGCGATGCCCAGCTCGGCGTGCAGCAGCCGGGCCACGAGCGGCACCCGCGTCGACCCGCCGACCAGGAACAGGCCGGACAGTTGCTCGGGGCGCAGCCCGGCGGCGGCGGTCACCTCCCGGGTCTCCGTCACCGCCCGGGCCAGCAGCGGCGCGGCCAGGCGTTCGAAGTCCTCCCGGGACAGCGGGACCGCCGCCTCCACCCCCGGTACGGCGACCGGCGCCACCATGGCCCGGGAAAGCATCTCCTTGGCGCCGCGCACGTTGTCCCAGAGTTGCTGGCGGTCCCGCCGCTCGGCGGTGCTCGCCGGAGCGGTCAGCCGGGCCCACTCGCGCGGGTGGACCGGGCCGACCAGCTCGCCGAGCCGTCCGAGCAGGGCCGCGTCCAGGTCGAGACCGCCGAGGTCGGGGATCCCGCCGGTGGCGACCAGCTGGAAACCGGAGTCGCCCCACGGGTCGGCGCCCTCGTTGCGCAGCACCGCCACGTCGAGCGTGCCGCCGCCGAAGTCGAACACCGCCACCGAGCCGCCCACCGGCACCGGCCGGCGCAGCACCTGCGTGAAGTAGCGCGCGGCGGCCACCGGCTCGCGCAGCAGGCGGGTGCCGGGCGCGATCGGCCCGGCCAGCGTGTGCTCGGCCGCGGCCGGCCAGCCGGCGAGTTCCAGCGCGTCGTGCAGCACCTGACGGCGGGCCGGAGTCCAGGCCGCCGGGTGGGTGACCACCGCCGGGGGCAGCATCCCGACCGCCGCCACCGCCGCGTCCGCGACCGCGCGCAGCGTCGCGGCCAGCAGCTCCGCCGGCCGGTACGCCCGCCCGCCCAGCTCCACCGTCTCCTCGTCGACCCGGCGCTTCGGGTTCGGCTCGTAGCCGGCCGGGTCGGCCTGGGCCAGGCGCTGCGCGTCCCGCCCGACGTGCAGGTGACCGTCCGCGTCGGCGTGGACGCCGGACGGCAGGATCGGGTGGCCGTCGACGAGCACCGGCCGGGTCCGCCCGTCCGGCCAGCGCAGCACCGCCACGGTGTTCGAGGTGCCGAGGTCCACGCCGAGGGCGAAACCGTCCTGCTGGCCTGCCATCCGCGGCTACCTCCACCACCCGACGAGGATGTCCGGCCCGCATCGTACGCAGGCCGCGCCGCCGCGCCGCCCACCCGGCCCGGGAATGGACTGGCCGGTACGACGCCCGGCCGCATACCGTCACCGTCATGAAGGTGATCTCCGTCAACGTGGGCCGACCGCAACCGAACCCGTGGAAGGGGATCGGGGCCACCGGCATCGACAAGCGGCCCGTGGACGGTCGCGTCGCCGTCACCGCGCCCGGCCCCAAGGGCACCGGCGACGTCGGGCTCGCCGGTGACCGGGTCTACGACGTCGCCCACCACGGCGGCACCGACCAGGCGGTCTACGCGTACGCGCGGGAGGACCTCGACCACTGGGAGGCCGAGCTGGGCCGCCCGCTCGCCGACGGCAGCTTCGGGGAGAACCTGACCACCACCGGGCTGGACGTCAACGGCGCGCGGATCGGCGAGCGGTGGCGGATCGGGCCGGACCTGGTGCTGGAGGTCTCCTGCCCGCGCATCCCCTGTGGCACGTTCCAGGGGTGGCTGGGCGAACGCGGCTGGATCAAGCGGTTCACCCAGGAGGTACGGCCCGGGGCGTACCTGCGGGTGATCACGCCGGGCAGCGTCGGCGCCGGGGACCCGGTCGAGATCGTGCACCGGCCCGACCACGACGTGACTGTGGCGCTGGTGTTCCGGGCCACGATGCTGGAGCCGGAGCTGCTGCCCCGGCTGCTGGTGGCCGACGCGCTGCCCGCGGAGGACATGGCGCAGCTCCGCCGCCGCCTGTCCTGACCGGGGGACGGTCAGGGGCGTCCGCCTCCGGCCCGCCGCCTGGCCGCCACCACCAGCCCGGCGGCGAGTACCGCCACTGTCGCGCCGCCGACGATCCACCAGGGGCCGGGGACGTGCCGTGCCGCGACCTGCGTCCGCTCCGCCGAGGCGGCGGACGGGGTGGCGGCGAGCGCCGGGGCCGAGATCTCGCGGATCCCGGCGCACAGCCCGGTGGCACCGGCGGACGAGTTCACTCGGTACCGCGCGCCGACGCGGAAGCCGTAGCCGCAACTCTCCTCGCTGCGCGACACCTTCAGGCCGAGCGTGTTGCCGACCCCGGCGCCGCCCTTCTCGACGGAGTCGACGGTGATCCGGACCCCGCGGTCGGTCACCTCCGAGACGGTGCCGACGACGATGCTGTCCGCCCGCTCGTCCCGCTCGGTCGTGGACAGGGCGCACGAGCAGGCCCACGCGGGTTCGGCGGGTGACATGACCACGACCAGGCCGAGCGCGGCCAGGGCGACGACGAGCAGGGCACGAAGTCTCATGGCCGCTTCGACGCCGCCGGACACCAGTCGGTTCCGCGCCCGCTTGACGTCAACCGGACTTCAGGTCGGACGCTTGCGGGCGTGCTGAACTCCGTACTCGACGAGGCGTACGAGCGTGTACGCCACACCGGTCCCGAGCGCGACGGGTGGCTGTCCAACCACGTGCCGATGGCGGCGGAGGCCCTGGTGCGCCACGGCCACGGGCGGGCCGTGCATCGCTGGATCGACGCGTACGCCGACCGGCTGGAGGAACGCCCGCGCGGGATCCGGCGCATCGCCGCCGACGAGTGGCGCGACCCGCTCGGCGACCCGGTGCGTACCGGCGACTGGCTCGACCTCTTCGACCGCGAGCTGGCCGGCGAGCCGTGGCGCGACGTGCTGGCCCGGTGGTGGCCGCGCCTGCTGCCGGGCATCGCCGCCGGCGCCACCCACGGCGTCATCCGCGTCGGCCACGCCGTGCGCGCGCTGCTCGACGCCGAGACCGCACCGCGCGTGGCCGAACTCGGCCAGGGGCTCGCCTACTGGGCCGCCCGCTGGCAGCCGCTCGCCCCGCCCGGCGGCGGGCCGTACCCCGGAACCGACGCCCGGTCCGCGCTCGACGCCGTGCCGCGCGTACCCGATCAGCGGTTCGGCATCCGGTCCCGCCTGGCGCAGCTGGCCGACCTGGACCGGTGGCCGGCCGCCGCGGCGGCCGTGCCCGGCGACGCCGCCGACGACGTGCCCACCCGGCTCGCCGCTGTCGTCGACGCCGCGGTGGTCCGGCACGGCACGCACGGGTACGCCAGTCCCGTGATGCTCGTGCACGCCGCCACCGCGCCGAACGCCGTCCTGCGTACCCTGCCGGCCCTGCCACCGGCGGTGTGGCCCCCGAGCCTGGCCGCCGCCTGGGCGGCGACCGCCGCCGTCACCGCGGCCTACGCCCCGGCCGAGGCCCGTTCCCTCCCGCCGGCCGCCGGGCCGGAACTCGACGAGGCCGTGGCGCGGGCGCTGGACACCGGGGACGCGCACGCGATCAAATTCGTCGACACCGTGAGCGATGCGTACGCCCGCAGCGCCGACCCGGCCCTGCTCGCCGTCGCCGCCCGATCCGTCGAGCAGATCGCCGCCGACTGAACACGTGGAGGGCCGATGACACCCGACGACGAAGCGTTCCTGCGCCGCGCCGTGGAACTCGCCGACCGGGCCGGCGCGTCCGGCGAGCGGCCGTTCGCGTCGCTGCTCGTCGGCGCGGACGGCACCGTCCTGATCGAGGACCACAACACGGTGGTCTCCGACCGGGACGTCACCGCCCATCCGGAGCTGAAACTGGCCCGCTGGGCCGCCCGACAGCTCGCCCCCGAGGCGGCGGTCGCCACCACCATGTACACCAGCTGCCAGCCCTGCCCGATGTGCACCGTGGCGATCAACGCGTCCGGCCTCGGCCGGGTCGTGTACGCGTTGTCCACCGAACAGTTCGAGCAGGTCAAGCCTTCGACTTCGGCGCCGCGTCCGGTGCGGTACGACGGGCCGGCGCTGTTCGACGAGGCACGCCGGCCGATCGAGAACCACTACTAGGCACATCGGCGCTTCTCCGCCTGAGCGCCGAGATCGCCTTCGCGCGGGCACCGCGGACGGTGTGCGACGCCTACGCTGTGCCGCACGGTGACAGGGGGTGGGCCGGTGGGGCGTCGGCCGGGGTACGTCGCGATGGCGCTGCTCGGCGCGCTGCTGTTCGGTACGGCCGGCCTGGCCCTCGGGTCCTGGTACGGCGGCCGGGGCACCGAGCCGCTGAGCGCCGAGGCAACTCGGAGCGCGCCCGGCGAACTGCTTCCCGGTGTCGAGCCGAGCGGCGCGACGACAGTGCAGGGCTACCGGTACGGCGTCTGGCTGGCCGCCGACGACGTCGGCGGGAGCCGGATCGAGTTCCAGTACGGCGACGGCGCCGACTGCGCGCTGTCCGAGCTGATGCGGCGGGCCGCCGAGAGGCGCGGATGGCGGGAAATCCGTCGGGTGCCGGGCGCCTCGTGCGACGGCTGGCGGGCCGAGCGAGACGGGATGACGGTCACGCTCACCCATCCGGCGCACGGGTCGAGGCTGAGCATCACACAGTCCGCCCCCGCAGGGTTCCGAGCCGCCACGATCACCGGCACCCTGCTCGGCGCCGTCGCCGGTGCGGTGCTGTTCCGGGTGGTGGCGCGGAGTCGTCGGCCCGTACCCCTGCTGGTCGGCACCCTGGTGACCGTCGCCCTGTTCCCGGGGGCCGCCCTCACCTGGACGGACCTGGCCGCGAATCGGCTCGCCGAGCCGGTGTGGCCCGTCTGGCGCGGGCTCGCTCCCGTGCTGGTGCCGCTCTGGCTCGTGCTCCTTCTGATCGGCGTGATCGTCCTCGCGAGGCGACGGGATCCGGCCGTGCCCGTCACCGATCCGGTCGCTACTGGTCATGCGGGCTGATCAGTGGACGCCCGACTCGTCGTACGGCACGCAGTCCCACAGGGTGTTCGCACGCTCGCGGACGACCGCGAACACCGGCCGGGACAGCACTACGTCGCCCGCCCGCTGGACGCGCACGACGATCCCCAGTTCGTCGGAGGCCGGATCGCCTTCCGGGGCGTACTGCGACGCGATGCCGCGCGCCAGCACGTAGCTCAGGAACTGCTCCTCCAGCCGGGACGGCACACGTCCGACCAGCCTGATTCCGTCCAGCGTCACCTGTGGGCCGTACCGCGCATCGACGACCACGCAGAACAGGCCCTCCGAGCTGCCGAAATAAGCCGTGACCGCCGTGGCATGGGCAGGGACGCACGCGTTGCGGAACTCCGCCTTCTTCGGCTGGTGAAAGTCGTGTTGTGCGACGGAGACCGATGCAGCGAACCCGGGTAGCGCCTCGACGGCCTCGTCGTGGCTCATGCCGAACCGCAGAGGTCCCACGCTGACCGACGGCGTGTACGTCCACTGCTCTCGCTCTGCCTCGGTCAGGACATGCCAGGGGCTGGTCATAAGTCAGCCACTCCCATCTCGTTCGTGGCCGCGGGGTTTGTACTCGGCCTGGCTCTCCGCCAGCGGGTGCCGATGAGCCTTCGGTTGCTCGCCCATTCTCCGGACGGCTGCGTTGCGCCGAAGCCCGGAAGCGGCCCTGGGAACTAGAACGTGATCCCAGGGTGCGGGCTAGCCTGACCGCCGTGACGTCGATCGAGCAGCTTGAACGGGACGTCTGGCCGGACCCCGGCCCGGAGGCCACGTCTCTCGTGAGGCGCTGCGTGGAGCTACGACGCAAACCGTTGGCTGAGTTCACTGTCGAAGACCTGCGCATCATGCTCGGGCAGGAAATCGGCGTTCCTGCTCTGCTGCCTCTCGCGTTGCAGGTCCTGCTGCGCGATCCGTTGGCGGAGGGCGACTACTACCCGGGTGACCTGCTCGCCAACGTGCTGCGGCTCCCCGAGCCGGCGTGGTCGGGCCTGCGAGCCGAACGGGAGCGGCTGCGATCCGTTCTGGCCGAACTCGTCGCCGGTCGCCCGTTCTCCGACCCGGACCCTGAACCTCGCGAGCCGGACCGGCACCTGCGCGACGCCGTCGTGGGGTTCCTCGGTCGATGAGAGCGGCGGAGATCATCTGCCGCGGAGGTGCTCTGGTGGCATCATCGATCCGTGCCTGTGATCGAAGTTGTCCTCGGTGACATCACCCGAGAGGACGTCGATGCCGTCGTTACCGCGGCGAATGAGTCGCTGCTGGGTGGCGGCGGTGTGGACGGGGCGATTCATCGTGCAGCCGGACCGCGGCTGGCCCGGGCGGGTGCCGCGCTGGCACCGTGCGATCCGGGCGATGCGGTCGCCACGCCGGCGTTCGATCTGGACCCACCGGTACGCCATGTCATTCACACCGTCGGCCCGGTGTGGGAAGGCGGCGGCTACGGTGAGGCCGACGTCCTGGCGTCCTGCTACCGACGCAGCCTCGAGGTTGCCGATGAGCTCGCCGCTCGCCGCGTCGCTTTCCCCGCCATCGCTACTGGTGTCTACGGGTTTCCGGGGGACCAGGCAGCGGAGATCGCAATCTCGACCCTCAGAGCGACACCGACGAACGTCGAGCACGTCCGCCTGGTCGCCTTCGACCAGGCCACGTACGAGCTGCTGGTTTCGGCGCTTGAGGGGCCCGGCCGTCGAGTTCGTGAGGCGGGTCCTCGCCGGCGGCCAGAGCAGCTGACGGCCACGGATGGCCCGAGCGGGGGAGCCGCCGACGATCGGGGCCGGAGGCCGTGGAGCGGGCGACGGGAATCGAACCCCACGGTTACCGGCCCGCAGATGGCCCATGCCGGCGTTCGGGCTGGAAGAAGGTCACGGACGGCTGGTCGTCTGGCGATCGCATGGTTCACTTCGGGCATGACGTGGCGAAGGACCGGGCTGGTGTTGGCGGTCGTCCTGGCGGCGGTGGCCTTCGTCGGCTGGCGCTGGTGGCACAACCACCCGCCGTACGGCCCGGAAGCGCTGGTCATCAAGTCCTCACTTCAGTTCGTCAGCGACGAGGAGGCTCAGGCCGCGCTCGGCGAGAAGGTATACGCCCCGGTGTCCAACGGACGCGACCAGTTGGTGCTCGGGCGGGTTTCTTGGCAGACCCCGCCCAAGCCACTCGATGGCGGATACTTCGCGATCTTTCTCATTGACAAGCGCACCAACCTCAAGCCGGGACGCTTCAGCGCGTCGTCACCGCTGCAGGAGGCCGTCGGCTTCGGGAGCGCCGGAGTCGAGAACAAGATCCCCGAGCGCTATCCCTGGCTACGGGGCGCAGGCGATGTCAAAGAGGGAAACACCTGGTGGACCTACGGCTCCAGACTGGCTGTGTCCGACGGGAACGCTTCGCCGCTGACGTTCGTCGCGCTCTTTCCGCATGTGGAGGGGCCGCTACGGACGGTGGTCCACGTGCCCACCGCCCCGGTTGCCATTTCGGACCTGCTGTTGGCCCTGGTTCATATGGGGCCGGACGGGCAGGTGTACTGGGCGCAACGGCTCCAAGGGTAGATGGCGGATCTCCCCGTCGGGCAGTCGTGGACCGTCCGGAGAAGCTGATGGCCCTTGTGGCGCGCCGCGCGACGCCCTGGTCTTCACCGGCGACAAGGGCGCGCTGCTGGGATTTCCGGCCGGCCCAGGATCGGGGATGCAGCCCCTGACCGGGGCCGGAGGCTGTTGGAGCGGGCGACGGGAATCGAACCCGCACCGTCAGTTTGGAAGACTGAAGCTCTGCCATTGAGCTACGCCCGCGAGCGCCCCACCACAGCAGGGCGCGCCGACAGCGTACCGAATCACCCCCGCCGCCGTGCAGCGCGTACCCCGCGCACGCCGCCGACCGTCAAGATCCACACAACTTCGGCGAGGTGGCGCCTTCCTACGCCCCGGACCCAGCCACTTCCCCGAAGTGGCGCCCGACGCCACCCCGGCGCCACCCCGACGCCACCCGGTCACCCGCGCGGGCGGCCGGACGGCATACACTCTTCGTCGCCACCGGGGTGTGGCGCAGCTTGGTAGCGCACTCGCTTTGGGAGCGAGGGGCCGTGGGTTCAAATCCCGCCACCCCGACTGTCGTTCGCGACCGGATCGTCCCGGGAACCGCCGGTTTTTTCCGCGCGGTGCCCGGGCACTGCCGATGCCGTCGGCCGGCTCGCCTACACTCGATGCGCGCAATCACGCCCCAGAACCAACACCCAGATCCGTCAAGGAGTACGCCTGTGAAGAGCACCGTCGAGACTCTGAGCCCGACGCGCGTGCGGCTCGCCATCGAGGTGCCGTTCGTCGAGCTCGAGCCGAGCCTCAAGAAGGCGTACCGGGAGATCGGCCAGCAGGTCCAGGTTCCCGGCTTCCGCCGGGGCAAGATCCCGGCCGCCGTGATCGACCAGCGGGTGGGCCGGGGGACCGTCCTCAACGAGGCGATCCAGGAGGCCATCCCGCAGAACATCCTCGCCGCGGTCCGGGAGCACGACCTGAAGACGCTCGGCCGTCCCGAGGTCGACATCACGGAGTTCAACGACGGCGACTCGCTCAACTTCACCGCCGAGGTGGACGTCCGGCCGGAGATCACCCTGCCGGACCCGGCCACCATCGAGGTCACCGTCGACGAGATCGAGATCGCCGACAGCGAGATCGACGAGCAGATCAACAGCCTGCGCGAGCGCTTCGCCACGCTGAAGACCGTCGAGCGGGCCGCCCAGGAGGGCGACTTCGTGCAGATCGACCTGAACGCCACCGTTGACGGCGAGGAGGTTCCGGGCGGCTCGGCGAGCAACATCTCGCACGAGGTGGGCAGCAAGCAGCTCCTGCCGGGTCTGGACGAGGCGCTTGTCGGCCTGGCCGCAGGCGACGACACCACCTTCACCACGCAGCTCGTCGGCGGCGACTACGCTGGCCGCGACGCCGATGTGGCGGTGACCGTCCGCACGGTCAAGGAGAAGGAGCTCCCCGAGCTCAACGACGACTTCGCGCAGATGGCCAGCGAGTTCGACACGATCGACGAGCTGCGCGGCGACCTGCGTGAGCGGGTCACCCGGGGCAAGCAGGTCGAGCAGATCTACGCCGCCCGTGACAAGGCCCTGGAGCAGATGGTGGCCGCCGCCGAGGTGCCGGCGCCCGAGGGCGTCGTCAAGGAGGAGGTCGAGAGCCGCAAGGCCGCGATGGTCGACCAGCTCGAGCGCATCGGCGCCTCCCTGGAGGAATACCTCGCGGCGGAGGAGAAGACCGAGGAGCAGATCGACACCGAGTTGACCGAGGCGGCGACCGACGGCGTCAAGATCCAGCTCCTGCTGGACACCCTGGCCGACGCCGAGGACGTGCAGGTCTCCGACGACGAGTTCGGTCACGAGATCGTGCACCGGGCGCAGCGCGCCGGCATGGCCCCGCAGCAGTACTACGACCAGCTGGTCCGCTCCGGCGCCGCCGCGGCCGTCTTCGGCGACGTCCGCCGGGGCAAGGCGCTCGCCGCGGTGATGGAGAAGATCAAGATCAAGGACTCGGCGGGCAACGAGGTCTCCCTCGACGCCCTGCGGGCCCAGAACGAGGCCGAGCACGACCACCAGCACTGATCATCGGGGGTGTCGGCCGCCGTCCCGCGCTGCGCGCCGGGAGGCGGCCGAAACCCTTTCCGGGGTACGCCGTGCGGGTGACTGCGCTGAGAGCGAACAGTGCCCCGACCGGGAGTACGCCCCCCGGCTGAGCGGTTAGTGTCGGGTAGGACGGTACGGAGAGCGAAGGGCTGCCATGACCGACATGCACATCCCCAAGAAGTCGCTCCGGGTGAACGAGGCCCGCGGTGGCGACTCCATTGGCAACCTCGACGACTCGGTCTACAACCGGTTGCTCAAGGAACGGATCATCTTCCTGGGCAGTGAGGTGAACGACCAGGTGGCCAACCGCATCTGCGCGCAGCTCCTGCTGCTCGCCGCGGAGGACCCGGACCGCGACATCTTCCTCTGGATCAACTCGCCGGGTGGCTCGGTCTACTCCGGCATGGCGATCTACGACACCATGCAGTACATCGACAACGACGTCTCGACCGTGGCGATGGGCATGGCGGCCTCCATGGGCCAGCTCCTGCTCTGTGCGGGCACCAAGGGCAAGCGGTACGCCCTGCCGCACGCGCGGATCATGATGCACCAGCCGTCGGGCGGCCTCGGCGGCACCGCGTCGGACATCGCGATCCAGGCCGAGCAGATGCTCTACACCAAGCGGATGTTCCAGGAGCGGGTCGCGTTCCACACCGGCCAGTCCCAGGCGCAGATCGAGGCGGACTCGGACCGTGACCGTTGGTTCACCGCCCAGGAGGCCATGGACTACGGCTTCATCGACAAGGTGATCATCGGGGCCGCGCAGGTTCCGGATGGCGCCGGGACCCTGAGCTGACCGAGGAGCTGACGATGACCGACCTGAGCCTGCCGCCCCAGTTCGCGGCCGTGCACAACCGCTACGTCCTGCCGTCGTTCGTCGAGCGCACGTCGTACGGGATGAAGGAGTCCAACCCGTACAACAAGCTCTTCGAGGACCGGATCATCTTCCTCGGCGTCCAGGTGGACGACGCGTCGGCGAACGACGTGATGGCCCAGCTGCTGACGCTGGAGGGCACCGACCCGGACCGCGACATCATCATGTACATCAACTCGCCCGGCGGCTCCTTCACCGCCATGACGGCGATCTACGACACCATGCAGTACGTCCGCCCGGACATCCAGACCGTCTGCCTCGGGCAGGCGGCGAGCGCGGCGGCGGTGCTGCTCTCCGCGGGCACCCCGGGTAAGCGGATGGCGCTGCCCAACTCCCGGATCATCATCCACCAGCCGGCCACCGAGGGCGGTTACGGCCAGGGCTCGGACATCGAGATCCAGGCGCGGGAGATCCTCCGGATGCGGACGCAGCTGGAGGACATGCTGTCCCGCCACTGCAATCGCCCGATCGAGCAGGTCCGCAAGGACATCGACCGTGACAAGATCATGACGGCCGAGGAGTCCAAGGAGTACGGGCTGGTCGACACGATTCTGACCAGCCGCAAGAAGGGTCTGCTGGCGTCGCACGCCGCAGGCTGATCAAGGTGTGGTCGGAGGTCGATCGGGGTATCGTTCCCGGTCGACCTCTGACACACCCGTTTTGGGGGTCGGAGAAAACCCGGCCACCGGGTAACGTCGGGTCTGTACCGCTCCGCCGGTCGGATCGGGTGGACTCGACAGCATGGTGGGACGACAGGACGGACGGGCGCTCCGGCGCTCGCAGGTCAGGGCCGGCGTTCCGGCCGATGAGTGCAGGGAGAACGTAGGTGGCACGGATCGGTGACGGCGGCGACCTACTGAAGTGCTCCTTCTGCGGCAAGTCGCAGAAGCAGGTCAAGAAGCTCATCGCGGGCCCCGGTGTCTACATCTGCGACGAGTGCATCGATCTCTGCAACGAGATCATCGAAGAGGAGCTGGCCGAGTCCGGCGAGGTGAAGTGGGAAGAGCTTCCCAAGCCGATGGAGATCTGCCAGTTCCTCGACAACTACGTCGTCGGTCAGGAGCAGGCCAAGAAGGCGCTCGCCGTAGCGGTCTACAACCACTACAAGCGGATCCAGGCGGAGGCCGCGGGTGCCCCGGGTTCCGGCACCGACGGTGTCGAGCTGGCCAAGTCCAACATCCTGCTGCTCGGCCCGACCGGCTGCGGCAAGACCCACCTGGCGCAGACGCTCGCCCGGATGCTCAACGTCCCGTTCGCGATCGCCGACGCCACCGCGCTCACCGAGGCGGGCTACGTCGGTGAGGACGTCGAGAACATCCTGCTGAAGCTCATCCAGGCCGCCGACTACGACATCAAGCGCGCCGAGACGGGCATCATCTACATCGACGAGGTCGACAAGATCGCCCGCAAGTCGGAGAACCCGTCGATCACCCGGGACGTCTCCGGCGAGGGCGTGCAGCAGGCGCTGCTGAAGATGCTCGAAGGCACTGTGGCCAACGTGCCGCCGCAGGGCGGGCGCAAACATCCGCACCAGGAGTTCATCCAGATCGACACCACGAACGTGCTGTTCATCTGCGGTGGCGCGTTCGCCGGGCTGGATCAGATCATCGAGGCCCGCACCGGCTCCGGCGGCACCGGCTTCGGCGCCCGGCTGCGGTCGGTCTCCGAGCGGTCGACCGACGACATCTTCAGCCAGGTCATGCCGGAGGACATGCTGAAGTTCGGGCTGATCCCCGAGTTCATCGGCCGGCTTCCGGTGATCACCAACGTGCGCAGCCTCGACCGCAGCGCCCTGGTACGCATCCTCACCGAGCCGCGCAACGCGCTGGTCCGGCAGTACCAGCGCCTGTTCGAGCTGGACGGCGTCGAGCTGGAGTTCGAGCCGCCCGCGCTGGAGGCCATCGCCGACCAGGCCATGCTCCGCGGCACCGGCGCCCGGGGCCTGCGGGCGATCATGGAAGAGGTCCTCCTCTCCGTGATGTACGAGGTGCCGAGCAACCCCGACGCCGCCCGGGTGCTGATCACCCGCGAGGTCGTCCTGGAGAACGTCAACCCGACGATCGTGCCCCGCGAGTTCACCGGCCGGCGCCGGCGGGACCGCGAGGAGAAGTCGGCCTGACCGCCGTCGTGACCGTGCCCGGGTCAGCCCGGGCGCGGTCCGCGTGAACGGGCCCGCCGATCCCACTCGCCCGACGGGGTCACCACCACCATCATCAGGCGTACCGGCTCGTCTCCGTCCGTGCGGTAGCCGTGCTCCCGGTCGGCGTGGAACTCGACCGTCTCGCCGGCGCGTACCTCGTGGTCGACGCCGTCGACCGTGACGGTCGCGGTGCCGTCGAGGACGTGCAGGATCTCCCGCGTGCCGTGGGCGTGGTCGGGGGAGCGCAGCTCCTCGCCGGGCTCGATCCGCCACTCCCAGAGCTCGACCAGGCCGGGCTCGCCGAGACCACTGAGCAGGCGGGCGACTCCGCCGTTGGGCCCGCGCCACAGCACCGGCGCCTCGTCCACCGCGCTGACCCGTGCGGTGCTCTGTTCGGCCGGCTCCAGCAGCCGGGCGATGCTCACGCCGAATGCGTCGGCGACCCGGCAGAGCGTGCCGATGCTCGGGTTGGTGCGGGCGCCCTCGATCTGCACGAGCATGCCCTTGCTGACGCCGGACCGGCCGGCCAGTTCCTCGAAGGACCAGCCGCGGGCCGCTCGCAACTCACGTACCTGGCCGGCGACCGCGGAGGTCACCGAGCCCACCCGTCCGCTAGCGTCGGTCATCACACTGTCCTTCATGGTCACTATTGTGGTACGACTTCCGGGTGCTTCCCGTTGTCTTCGCCGCCGTGTCCGCGGTCACCTTCGGCACCGCCGACTTCTGCGGCGGCAAGGCGTCCCAACGCGCCGACCCGATCGCCGTCACCGTCGTGTCACAGATCCTCAGTCTCCCACTGCTGGTGGTGCTCGTTCTCGTCGTGCCCGGCACCCCGAGCCCGCTCGACCTGGGGTGGGGTCTGCTCGCCGGGATTGCCGGCGCGGGCGGCGTCATCCTGCTCTACCGCGCACTGGCCACCGGCGTCATGGCCGTCGTCGCGCCGGTCACCGCGATCACCGCGGCGATCGTGCCGATCGTCGCCGGCCTGGCCCTCGCCCACTCCCCGGGCGCTGTCGCGCTCAGCGGCGCCGGGCTCGCAGTGGTCGCCATCGGGCTCGTCAGCATGGGGGAGCGTGGTGCCGCGCGCCGCGTCTCCGGCCGCGTCCTGACCATGGCACTCGCCGCGGGGCTGCTCTTCGGAGTCTTCTTCGCGCTGCTCGGCCAGGCCGACGAGAGCGCCGGCATGTGGCCGGTGCTCGCCATACGCTTCAGCTCCGTGACGTTCGGCCTCGCGCTCGCCGCCCGAACCGGCACGCGCCTGCGCCTGGGGCGGTGGGTGTTCGGCTGGACAGTGGCCGCCGGCCTGCTCGACGCGGCCGCCAACGCGTTCTTCCTCGCCGCCGCGGGACGGGGACATCTGAGCGTGGTGTCCGCCATCGCCTCGCTCTACCCGGCGAGCACCGTCCTGCTCGCGCTCGTCATCGACCGGGAACGGCTGCGGCCGGTGCAGCTGGCCGGGCTCGGCTTCGCCGCCGCCGCGCTCGTGCTGTCCAGCGTCTGAGCCCTGTCGTACGCCTGCTTCCGCCCGTACCCTCGGGTCATGCGTGTCGCCGTCTGCCAGCTCAACGCCCGCGACGACCGGGCGGCGAACCTCGCCGCCGCCGAGGCCCTGCTGGTCAGGGCCGCGGCGGCCGGCGCGGATCTCGCCCTCCTTCCGGAGTACGTCGACTACCTCGGTCACGCCGACGGGATGCCGCCGGCCGAGCCGGTCGACGGCACGGTGGGGCGGTTCTTCGCCGAGGCCGCCCGCCGCCTGGGCATGTGGGTGATCGCGGGCTCGTTCCACGAGGCCGGTCCGGACCCGGCGCACACCTGGAACACCTCCCTGGTCTTCGACCGCGAGGGCGCGCTCGCCGCCGCGTACCGGAAGATCCATCTGTACGACGTGGAGATCCCCGGTCGCGTCTCCTACCGGGAGTCGGCAACCGTCGCGCCCGGCGAGAAGCCCGTGGTGGTCGACGTCGAGGGTCTTCGGGTGGGCCTGTCCATCTGTTACGACCTGCGGTTCCCCGAGTTGTACCGCCAGCTTGCCGTCGACGGCGGCGCCGAACTGCTCGTCGTGCCGGCGGCGTTCATGATGCACACCGGGCGGGACCACTGGGAGGTGCTGCTTCGCGCGCGGGCGATCGAGAACCAGTGCTTCGTGGCGGCGGCCGGACAGACAGGCGACCACGACCCGGGCCGGACCTGCTTCGGCCGCAGCATGGTGGTCGACCCGTGGGGGACGGTCCTGAGCCAGGTCGCCGACGGTCCCGGGCTGGCGGTCACCGAGTTGGACCTGGAGCGGCTGCGGACGATCCGCAGCGAGCTGCCCAGCCTGGCCAACCGCCGGCTCTGACCCGGTCAGCCGCCCAGGAGCAGACCCAGGGCGGCGATCCCGGCGATCGCCGCCGCCGTGACCAGCAGGGCGGTGGTCATCCGGGAGGGGCCGCGCCGGGCCAGGCGTCTGACCGACAGCACCAGTACGGCGAGCACGACGGCCCCGATCACCAGTTGCCAGAACGGCAGCAGGAGCCCGAGGAGAGCATCCTCGGCGACGGCCGGGACCGGGGACGGATCATCCATGCCGACCACTCTGGCACGGCACCGCTCCGGGCGACCCCCTTCGACCGCGGCTTATCGCGGAAACGGTCGCGTCCCGGCCAACGACGATCATTGATTTGCCTTCGGCGGCGCGTCCGCGTAACTTTCTCTCTGCACGCGGGAGGCCGGGCAAACCGGCCGAGAACGGGCGCCAGGCTGGTGGCGGTGACGCCGAGCCAGACTGAGATTCGGGCGGTGCTCGAAGCTCCGGGAGACGGAGTTGCGAACGCGAAGCCGACCGGGTAGAGTTCGAAAGCCGGCAGGGAGCCGGGCGGGTGGTCGCGGAAGCGGCGCCGGCCGGTCCGCCGAAACTCACGACAGCAACGACCGCCGGAAACGGCGAGCGTCAGCGTGGGTCTGGTCGAGCCAAGTTGATCACCTAAAACACGAGGTTGACGACGAAAGCAAGACCGAGTAGGTTGGAGAGGTTGCCCCAAACGGGGATTCCGCTGATGCGGGGTTTCTGGTTGGTGTGTGGTTGTTCTTTGAGAACTCAACAGGGTGCTTGTAAAGCCAGTGCCAATTGTTTTATACCCCGGACTGGTCAGGCTGTTGTCTG
>NZ_JBEZDP010000021.1:0-119393 GCF_040648395.1 Micromonospora sp. NPDC049151 | reverse complement strand
CCTAGGCCGGCGCGAGCGGTGTGCCGCAGGCCGGGCAGGTGGTCGGCATGACGAACGGGCGGGCGTCGGCCGGACGCAGCCGGCCCCCTCCGGTATGCCCGGCGGCCGCAGCATCCGCCTCAACGTGGTGGGCGACCTGGGCGCGGCGAGCTGGCGGCCGGTGCGGCTCACCCCCGGCTCGTGCTTCTCGGTGGCGGCGGGCGCGCCGCTGCCGATCGGCGCGGACGTGGTCGTCCCGGTGGAGTGGACCGACCAGGGCATGGCCGCCGTGGAGATCTTCCGCGCCCCCAAGCGGGGGTACGGCCTGCGCCGCGCCGGGGAGGAACTGGTCGCCGGCACGCTGCTCGCCCGCGCCGGGGCGTACGTGTCCCCGGCTCTGGTCGCGGTGTTCGCCGCCACCGGCATCGGGCACGTCGTGGTGCGGCCCAGCCCGCGCGTGGTGATCGTGGCCACCGGCGACGAACTGGTGGACGTGGGCCGGGGCAGCCAGCCCGGTCAGGTGGTGGACACCAACTCGCACGCGCTGACCGCCGCGGCGGCGGAGGCGGGCGCGCTCGCGTACCGGGTGGGGATCTGCGACGACGACCCGGAGGCGCTGCGCGGCCTGCTGGAGGACCAGACGCTGCGGGCCGACCTGATCATCACCACCGGCGGCACCGGCACCGGGCCCGGTGACATGGTGCGCCGCATCCTGTCCCGCCGCGACGGCGGCCGGGCCGGGCCGGTCGCCTTCACAGAGGTGGCCCTCTATCCCGGAACGGCCCTCGGGTTCGGTACGGTCGGCGCCGAGGAGGTGCCGGTGGTGTGTCTTCCCGGTGAGCCCGGTGCGGCGCTGATCGGCTTCGAGGTGCTGGCCCGCCCGGCCATCCAGCTGCTGGCCGGGGCCGAGCCGGTGTTCCGGCCGAGCGTCCGCGCGCATCTGCTGGAGACGGTCTCGTCCCCGGTGGGGCTGCGCGAGTTCCGGCCCGCGCACGTGGCCGAGCGGCGCGGCGGCGGCTACACGGTGCAGCCGCTCGCCGGTGGTCCGTACACGCTCTCCGGCCTGTCCGACGCGAACGGCCTGCTGGTGCTCGGCGAGCGGGTCACCACCGCCGCCGCCGGATCCACCGTGGATGTGTTGTTGTTGGACCGACGCCGGTGAGCGTGCGGTTCCGGCGGGCGCCGGGGTGGCCGGCGGTGCTGGTGGACGGTCCGGTGGTGCTGCGGCCGTATCGGCGTTCGGACGCCGCCGCCTGGTCGGAGATCCGGCGCGCGAACCGGGACTGGTTGGCCCCGTGGGAGTCCCATGTGCCCGGTGGCTGGTACGAGACGAACTCACCCGCCGCGTTTCGCCTGGTGCACGCCGACCAGCGCAGGTCCGCGCGTACCGGTGAGGGCATGCCGTTCGCCGTCTGCCTGCGTGAGGACGGCCGGGAGCGGCTGGTCGGTCACGTGAACGTGGGCAGCATCGTGCGGCGGGCGTTCTGCTCCGGCTACGTGGGCTACTGGGTGGACTCCCGGGTGGCCGGTCGCGGTGTGATCCCGACCGCTGTGGCGCTCGCCGTCGACCACGCGTTCGGGCCGGGCGGCCTGCACCGGATCGAGGTGAACATCCGGCCGGAGAACATGCCGTCCCGGCGGGTGGTGGAGAAGCTCGGCTTCCGCGAGGAGGCCTATCACGTGCGCTACATGCACATCGACGGTGCATGGCGCGACCACATCGGATACGCGATGACCGGTGAGGAAGTGGCTGCCGAGGGCGGCTTGCTGGCGCGGTGGCACCGCGTACGTGACAACCGCCGCTGAGGCGTACGCCCGGCGCGGCGCACTGTGAACCGGGTCGGCGGCCCGTAACCTCAAGTAACTGCAAGCTGTGGCAAGCGCTGCCAGCCCGCACGAAGTGCGCCGTAAACGAGGGTCTACGGAACAAGTTGCGGCAGTGTGGCGCTCGTCGCGAACATTGGTGACGGGAGGGGTGAGGGTGCCCACGTCGGTGCTCCTCGCCGTCCTCGCCGCCGCCGGTCTGCTCGCCCTCGCTCCGGCGCTGGTCCGCCGGTACGACGCCACCGAGCGGCAGGTGGCGGAGCGGGCGCAGTCGACGGCGCGGGTGCTCCAGCGCCAGCGTCGACGGCGCACCGTGCCCGGGCGTCGACCGCTGCACCCGCCGCGCTCCCTGGTAGTGACCCTTAGTGAAGACTCCGACACGGGAAGTCTTGCCCGCCCGGTTTCCGCGCCACCGCTGCGCCGCCGTTCCGGGCGGCTCCGGCCCGTCTCCGCTGTCCCGGCCCAGTCCCGCCGACGGAACCCACCCCGGCGGCGGCACACCCCGGCGATCTACCGGCGGCGCCGGGTGCTCGCCGCGCTGCTGCTGCTCAACCTGGTGGAACTGGGCGGCGTGGTGCTCGTCGGACCCGGGTTCTGGATCAGCGTCTCGGTCACCGGCACACTGCTCGTCGCGTACGTCGTACACCTGCGGCAGCGCGCCCTGGCCGAGCGCCGGCGGCGGCGCGCGGACGCCCGCGAGGCGGCCTGGCTGGCCGCCCGCCAGGCCGAGGTGCGCCGCGAACAGGCCCGGCGCGCGGCGGCCCGGCGAGAGGCGCAGCGCCGGCTGGCCGCCCAGCGCGAGGCGGTCCGGCGTACGGCGATGGGGCTGGACCGCCCGGCGGACCTGCCGCCGGCGGCGAGCGGCGGCTCGGTGTCCTACCGGCGGGCAGGTGGCCTGCGCGGACGCCCCTACCAGTCCGGCCGAGGCGCCTGACCGCCTCGTTCGCGGCTTTGCTGGTGGCGATCTTGGAAGGTTTCGGCCCCTCCAGGGGCCTTTTCCTTCCAAGATCTACGGGGCGGCGGGGCGGTTCGCGTCGTGGGGGCGCGACCTGTTAGCCTTGTCGTCGGCCCGCCCGGTGAAAGCCGGGTGGGACCGACGCCGGTTCGCCGGCGGAGGGGCTGTGGCGCAGACCGGTAGCGCACCTCGTTCGCATCGAGGGGGTCAGGGGTTCAAATCCCCTCAGCTCCACAAGTAGTAGCAGGTCAAGGGCGAGTTCTCGGATGATCGAGAACTCGCCCTTGACCGTCTGACCGCCGTTTGACCGGCGGGCGGAGCCCCAGGCCGTGGCACGTGGCGGACGAACTCAAGCCGAACGGGTGAGGTGGACGCCAGTGGCGGCCTGGACAGTACGTCACTGGCAGCGGCAGCTGTTATGGCGGCACTCTGCCGTGGCTCAACCTTCAAGTGGTCCTGCAAGTCGATGGCCGAACGGTCAGCGCTGTCGAAGTCAACAATCGGCCGGATCTGGCGGGACTTCGGGCTCAAACCGCACCGAGCGGACTCGGTCACGCTGTCCACATTGAAAAATCGTCGATGCCGTCGGCCTCTATCGTGACAAGCCCGAACGCGCCGTCGTTCTGTGCGTGGACGAGAAGTCGCAGACCCGGCCCTGGGCCGCTCACAGCCCGTGCTGCCGATGATGCCCGACATGCCCGAGCGGCGCACCCACGACTACGCCCGCAACGGAATCACCAGCCTTTCGCCGCGTTCGACATCATCGACGGCACCGCGATCAGCGAACTGCACCGCCAGCACCGCGCCACCGAGTTCAAGAAGTTCCTGGCCACCGTCGACAAGACCGTGCCAGTCGAACTGGACGTGCACCTGATCTGCGACAACTACGGGACCCACAAGACTCCGGCCGTCCGCGCCTGACTCGCCCGCCACCCGCGGTTTCACATGCACTTCACCCCGACCGGTTCCGCGTGGACCAACCAGGTCGAACGCTGGTTCGGCTACCTCATGGAACAGAAACCGCCGCGGCGCCCACAAGAGCGTCCAGAGTCTCGGGGCGGACATCCGGGCGTGGATCGCTGACTGGAACAGCAATCCACGCCCGTTCGTCTGAACCAGGAGCGCCGAAGAGATCCTCGACTCACTCGCCCGATTTCGTAGGCGAATTTATGGCGCGGGACACTAGCGGGAGCCCCATCATTACCCATCGCGCTACCGTTGCAGTGCAGCCACTGGCTGTATGCGCATCGCTCGGAGACCTGGTATCAGACCAGCTATCAAGCCAACTCCGCCGCTGGATATCACTGCCAAGATCGCTGCCTGAATGTCTAGTACAGGAAGCCAATGGTTGAGCCATGCGACGAAACAGACCGCCACGGACCCCACGGCCACGCCGACCAGACCGCCGAGGACGCCTAGCGCTGTAGTCTCACCAAGGAGTTGGCCCAGGATATGGACAGGCCTAGCCCCTATCGCCCGACGTAGCCCGATCTCCGGGGTTCGAGAGCTTATGGAAGCAGCAGCCGCGTTAGCAATAGACACAGCGCCGACAACAAGAGCAACTCCACTGAGCATGATACTCGAGGTCTTTACATTCCCTTCGATCTCAAGTCTCAAAGTTTTGGGATCGGGAGGCGCGACTGATCGCAACTCAGTAGGAGCCTGCGGCCGTATCGACAGCGTAGCCTGAGCGCCAACAATCTGTGCGGCGCCCGCTCGAGTCTCAATAATTACGTCGCGTTCGGGTGGACGCCCGGTCAGCGCCATTTCGTCGGCGACGCTCATGGGGACCACGGCTGCAGACATCATCTCGGGCTGCCGTGTTACGTCCTTGTATATGCCAATCACCGTGAATGATCGGTCATTAATGAATACTCCAACGCCAACTCGGTCGATGCCCAGCTTTTCTGCAACGGGCGAAGCGAGCATCACAACGGGCACGCGACGACTCTCGTGGAAGTTGTCAAACGCTCGGCCGGCGAGAATCCTCGGGCCCACCACAGCAATTGCGCCGGGATCGGCGCCTACTACCTGAACACCCACGGGCGGGGAACCAAGCGCCCGCTGGATCGTTTGTTCGGAGAGTATCGATCGTCCCCCAGCGGCAACGACACCGTTTAACGACCGGAGTCCCGCCAGTCTCTCGGCATCTTGCCAAGAGGAATCAAGGTCTTTGACTTGGGGGACCACACGAACCGCTGTCGCACGACGTACGTCGAAGGATGAGCTGACCTGTCTACCCATCGTGGAGCCGATTCCAAGGGTCGCGACGAAAGCCGCCGCGCCAAGGATAGTACCGACCGCCGTTATGAGCGAACGGCCGGGAAAGCGTATTACCGAGAAGGTCGACTCAAATATAAAGTCGGCAAGCTTGAACCGGGCCAGCCGGACATCAAATGCGCTGTGAAGGCTTCTCTTTCGGAATTCCAATCTCATGTCCTGGCCTACGAGTTACCATCGGGGATTAGCTCCGAGACCCGACCGTCATGGACCTTGAGCCGCCGAAGGCCTCGTCTCGCGACTACGGGGTCATGAGTCACGACTACGATAGTCAATCCCTCCCGGTGTATTTCTTCCAAGACTTCAAGAACCATGTTCGTATTGGCGCTGTCCAAACTTCCAGTCGGTTCATCACAGAAGAGGACGCTAGGCCCACCTGCAATTGCTCGGGCTATCGCGACGCGCTGCCGTTCGCCGCCGGATAAAGTTCGAGGATCTGACCTCGCGCGGGAGGCAAGACCCATTCGATCAAGAGCTGCTAACGCCAGACTCCGTCTAGTCTTCCTTTCAACTGGCCTATAGATCATCCCCAACTCAACATTCTCAAGGGCAGTTCGGCCAGGAAGTAGGTGAAACGCTTGAAAGACGAAGCCGAACATTTGACCGCGCACGGAGCCCCGTAGTCGCTCATCCATCTGGGTTGTTTCGTTGCCGAACACTCTATAGGAGCCCGAAGTCGGCGTATCAAGAAGCCCCAAGATGTTCAGCAAGGTGGACTTGCCGGAACCTGAAGCCCCTGTAACCGTCACGAAATCGCCCGCAGCGACAGACAAGCAGGTCTCACGTAATGCGTAGATTTGATGCCCGTCTTCGAAGACCCGTTGAACACCGTCAAGCGCGAGCATCATCGCAGCCCGACCACAACTATGCTTCCTTCTCCAAGGGCGCCGGATACATCATTTTTGACCTCGACCCATCCGCCCACCGCCTGATTTGCTGAAACCGTCACGTCCGATGTACTGCCGTCACCGAGAACTGTCGTGACAAAGGATGTTCCGTCGGGTCTCGAATAAACGGCCGTAACAGGGACTGCCAGGACTGGGCTATTGCCTTGACTAGACGGTATCTCAATTAGCAGCGAACGGTCGTTCACCGCTAAAGGTCGACCCTTGAATCGTAGGGTCACGGCAACGCCGGATGTGCCTGTGCCGCTATCTATACTGGCCTTAGAAGCTACGGTCGCGACCTCCAACTTGACGCGGGTGCCCGATGTTTCATCAAGTGCACTCGCGGCTTGTCCCGCTTGTAGTTGCCGCGCCTTTTCAGGCGTAAGCATTACGGCCACGAACGGCTCGGAACCATCTAGCTCAAGAATTGCGGCATCGGCGTCCGTGAGGATCGAACCCACCCTTACATTCAGGGCGGTGACCCGAGATTCCCGCTTACCCGTACGCAATACCAGTGATCGACTTAATACGACATCGCCTTCGCCTGCGATATTCGTCAAAGAGGCCGAAGGCGTGGGGGCTGAAGGGTCAGGTGAGAGCGAACTACGTTTGGTTCTTGGAAAGGGATATCCGCTGTCGGCAAGGAACCTGTGAATCTCCGCGACGGTGGTTGAGTCGACTGTGCCTGTCTTGCCCACTTTGTAGCCGAGTCGACGGAGTGCGGCTTGCACGGCCTCAACATCCGGACCTACTGCGCCCACCGTAAGATCTCGATATAGCGGGAAGGGGAGCCATAATGCAATGAGAGGCTGGCCTGCTACATCCAGTACCGGATCCCCCTCATGGAGGGTTTGGCCCGAGCGGAGGCGAATGCGCGTTACCACGGCGTCCGGCCCAGTTGCACCGGGTGGCGGAAGGACCTTCGTGCTAGGGCCCGGCGTGACGTTGCCACGGATTAAGATAGGCTCTGTAAGGACCCGACTTTCAACCCTCGCAGTAACTAGCGACGGCCTAGGAGGAGCCGCATCAGCCGCCGCCTGTTCTGGGGTGCGAACGAACCGTCCCGTGACGAAGAATCCACTGACGATGGCGAGCCCAACCACGGCGACAGTTGAAGCGAACAGAGTTCGTTTGCGGCTACGGCGAAACTGAGGTGGCGACTTATGAGCGGGTAGGCCCTCGGCTCGTATCTTTTCCTGAATCAAGCTTTACCAACCAGCTGTGCCGCCGTCTTGGCAAGAGCCTCGATTTTCGGATTCAGCTCGGTTAGCGCCTCGGCACGTTTCTCCACAAATTCCCGTTGGACTGCCGCAATTGTCTCGCGATTCGCCTTAGTTGTCCCGGTTTCCTGTTGGCATTGGTACCATGCAACGGCGAGCTTCGCCTCTTCGGGTGTCGGGACATACTTCCCGGGCGAAAAGGCGCGGTCGACTTGGACCGTTCCTGGCTCAGGATTCGGCGTCCATTCCTCGGAGCCACCCTCAACTTGGCCGAACTCTATGCCGAGGAGTTGTGGCTTGGGTGTCTGCAAGAACTGTTGCTCGTCTGCGGGCTGGTAGCCCTTGCGCTTGATGCAAGTGAGCATTTTGGCTGGAAGATCCTCGGGAAGTCGGCGGTCTACCTCTTCACGGTATAGCAGCAACTCGTTCCCCAGGTCATGATAGCTCCGGAATAGATCCTCCGAACCTGACCCAAGCGCCCGCCACCCAGCGCCTCGGCATTT
Organism: Micromonospora sp. NPDC049151; assembly: GCF_040648395.1. Taxonomy (NCBI): domain Bacteria; kingdom Bacillati; phylum Actinomycetota; class Actinomycetes; order Micromonosporales; family Micromonosporaceae; genus Micromonospora; species Micromonospora sp. NPDC049151. The sequence goes on along the minus strand of NZ_JBEZDP010000021.1, from coordinate 111,745 downwards.
CTCGGCGACCTCGTCGTAGTTTTTATCGAAGGATGCGACCTTCGGCGGTTGCCAACCCGGGTCCTGGCCGAAACCTTTGGCTCTGGCCTGATCCTCGCTCAGGAGCCCAAACTGCGACTCATCAGTGACAAACACCGATGTCGTGGGGTATGGCCTAGAGGAGTCGACCTGTAGATTCTGGGGGTACCCCGCGTCCGCCATGCACTTATCGCTCTGGATTTGAAGCGCGTACTCAACTACTTCCATGTCGAGACCGCGGTAGTTGTCCAGAGCGAACTCGGTATTCTTTATGCCGCTCGTCGATGGGGGCGTCCCTGCGATTTCGCTGCTGCACGCCACGAGGGCCGGCACCAACACTGAAGCCGCGAGAGCGATCGCGAGGGCTGCTAATCCTCCCCCACTCCGCCGACTGATCATTCTGATGTACCCCTAGCTAGGATTGTTGTGGGAGCGGCAACCGGCGCCGCTCCCACAAATCACTTACTTGTTGGCCGGGCTGCCTTCCGAGCATCGCGAGTGACCGTTATTACGGTTCCCGTTGGAACCCAAGTTGACCCAGCTGCTTGCAAAGCGATCGTAGGTCTGCAACACGTACCATGTTCCTTGACTGTTCACATCCCACAGCTTGACCGAGCAAGAGGTGTCGCGGTTCCAGATCCCAGATGCCCTGTCCATGACCTGATTGCGGGTGAAGTTAGTTCCAGCATTGAAGGTGTACGGTTCGTGCGCGTTGTTCTGGTGGTGGTTTGCGCTATTCCAGAAGTCCTTGTGTGACCGGTTCCAGTCCGACGAATACTCACTGAAGCAGATTTCGGTGGAGGTGCAGGCCGGAGTGTTTGCGCCCTGGTCGAGAGCCATTGCCGGCGTGGCGGAAACCGCAACGCCACCGAGGCTCAGAGCCACTGCGGCGGCGGCGCGTGGAGCGGTACGCCCTAACAGGGGTACCATCTTGGTGTTTCTCATCTCGACTCCTAGGTCGGTGCGGGTGAGAGACCGGTGGTCATGGTGTTACAGCACCATGACCACCACTCAATGACAGCAGTCAGTGATCGCCCGGGCAATGATCGACATGACCGCGTGGGCTGGACAATACGGGGTACGCGATCCGGGCGGGTGCCCGTTCGCACCGGCTAAAGCGTGAGACCGGTCGAGGTGACCGGGAGTGATCATGAAAACCACGCATCGTCTGGAGGTCATGCTGTGCTCGGCGTCGTTGACTACCCATAGTGAATGTCACGCTTTGGTAACAAGCTGTGGCGCGGGCGAACAAGGGTAGTCCTTCCATCGGTCACACGCTGGGGGATCTACTCACGTGGGGCTGACCTGCTCACCGATCGCGACCATCTGTTCCCGCGCTAGAACCAGGGGTGCCTGCAGGTTGAAGGCGGTACCGTCGGGCAGTGGAGCCTGGAGAAGTCACTGCTCTTCGGTCTGTATGAGCTGACCTGCCTCTGGCCCCTGACCAGCATGTCAGTCCGAATTCAGCGATCTCGCTAGCTTCGATGGATGCGCTGCTACCTCTTCGCGTCCGAGGGAGTCAGGGGTTCAAATCCCCTCAGCTCCACCCAGTGAGAAGGCCGTCTCCCGTATGGGAGACGGCCTTCTCCAATTTCGTGCGGCGGCGAAGTCCAAGATCCTCGCGGGCCTCAGTCGAACAGCCGGTCGAGCGCTTCCTGTTCGAGGTCGCGCCAGCGCTTGACGTCCTTCAGTGCCTTGGCGATCTCCTTCTCGTCGAGGTGGTGGGCGCCCTCCTCCCTGATGCACGCGACGCTGAACGGCCCGCCGACCGACGGCGAGGTCCGCTCCAGCGCCTCCAGCACCCGTACCACGCCCACCACGCCGTACTCGACGGTGCGCCTGGTCATCTGGAAGTGAGCAAGCAGCGCGCCGGCCTGCTGGGCCATCGGCGCGCCGGAGCCGATGGCGTGGAAGCCCACGTCCTCGTAGCGGCCGATGAGCCCGTTGGGGTTGATCTCCACGATCCACGGCCCGCCCTGGCTGTAGCCGGCCGCGAGCAGGTACGCCGACACCCCGCCGCCGCTGCCCTCGCCGGGTACGTCCGGGATGTAGTTCGCGTAGTGCTTCTTGAAGACGGGCAGGACGCGCTCCTGCAACTCGTCGCCGATGTCGGGCGCTTCGAGGATGGCGGTGGCCGAGTCCTGGAGGAGGGGGCGCAGGTCGTTGAGTACTCCCCGCGCGCCGCTGCCGCCCCAGGCGGCGCAGTCGCCCAGTGGGTGCAGCTTCTGGGCGGGGAAGCTCAGACCGCGGTCGCTCTCGGTGATCTGGGAGTCCGCGCCGATCACCACTCCGTCCTTGCAGACAACGGCGAGTACGACGGTCATAGGGTCCTCCTGAGCAGGGGTAAGGGGTAGGGCGCGAGGTACCCGGCAGGTCGCCTGCCTACACCCCGACGAGTGCTGGCCCACTCGCTGCCCCGGCCGAAGAATCCCTCCCACCGGGTCGGTGCCGGCAGCGTCCGTACCGCGTCAGGGTCCGGTCGACGTCGTGCGAGAAGCGATGGTGTGCCAGGGGTACGTGCGACGCGTAAGTCAAGCGCCCGAGACCGACCCCGGCGCCGGGTCGGCGTCGGACCAAGGCGCGTGATCGGCCGCCGTGCCTGACGGGCCACCCCGGCGCCCTCGGCACTATCGAGGCTCGTGAATAATCGTGCTGGTGGTTGCCGAGGCGCTGTGCTATCTGGCCTCGGTGAGCAGTCCGGCGTAGCGGTGCAGGTACAGCGGCCAGCCCTGGTCGTGGCCGACGCCGTCACGAACCGACTCCCACCCCGGGCCGTGCCGGTCCAGGTTGCGGTGCTCCAACTCGACCCGGGTGCGCTGCGGTGTCTCGGCGACGAACCGGACCTCGACCTCGCTGGCGTTGTCCAGATCATGTTCGAGCTGCCATGCCGGGCTGATGTCCCAGCTGAAGACGAGCCGGTCCGGCGGCTCGAAGACGAGGATTCGCGCCCAGGCGCACTCACTGCCGTCCTCGGCGCGGTCGTAGATGTGCCCACCGATTTTCGGCTCGAAAACCGTCTCCGTGATCGGCGATGGCAGCAGGTTGTGCTCCTTCGGCTTGAAGTCGCCGAACCGCTCCGTGAATACCGCGAAAGCCCGCTCCACCGGCGCGTCGACCACGATCTGCCGCCGCACTACCGCATCCGCTCCACTCATGATTCCTCCTCGTCAGGACGCTCGGCGACGTCCTTGAAGCCGTCCAACGCACGGCTCCAGTAGGTGTCGAGCTGATCTCGTAAGGCGGCCACGCCGGCCGGATTGAGCCGGTAGACACGCTTTGTGCCCGCCGTGCGGTCCGTCACCAGGCCGGCGTCCTTCAGCACCCGCAGATGCTGCGACACCGCCGGCCGGCTGACCGGCAGCATCGCGGCCAGCTCGCCGACCGCCCGTGGCTTCTCCGCGAGGCAGGCGATGATCGCCCGCCGCGTCGGGTCGCCCAGGGCGTCCCATCCGTCCTCGGTTCGGTAAGTAGCCACGAACGGTAAGCTATGACTTACCATTGCCGTTCGTCAAGCCCGGACAGGCATCCGGGCGCAGTGGTCACTGCTGCCACAGGAACGCGGCAGTCGAGCATGACCGGCAGCGGAATCCGTACCTGCAGCCACCGCCACCGAAGTTGAAGCCGGTGCGGTGATCGTGGCCTTCCTCAAGCTGGACGACGAACGACATGGGCGCGGCGCAGGCGGGACAGGTGGGCGTCTGGTCGAACTGGAGCCACGCCGGCAGTCCGCCGAGCTGCCCCAGGACGTCTCGCAGCGGTCGGCCGGACTCACTGCGCCAGCGCTCGCGCGCCTCGTCGTAGCCGTCGGAGTCCATCGGCACGTACGTGACGGCGGACGTCTCGGCCGCCAGGACGGTGTCGCCGGAGGGCACGGCAGACGGAGCCAGCGCCCCAAGGGGGAAGACGAACGCGCGATTGCCGCCGGCGGTCGCATCCCACTCGTCGCACAGGCCCGGATCGTTCTGGCACATGAAGATCGACAAGAGCGCGGTGTCGGCCGCGTCGATGTCGTCGAGTCGGACCTGGGCCAGGAACTGCATCGGTCCGTCGCACTCGTCGCACACCGGCCATTCGAAGCCCGCAGGCACGAGCGGAACACCGCCGGTACGCGTGCCGGGCGCGTCTGGCGCCGTGTCACCGCTGTAGATCATCAGAACCGTCACGCGGCGCAGCGTAGGGGAGTTGACGATCTCTCGCAGCGCGCAGATGTGCCCGGGCCCGTCCGGCACCCGGTCCGCAGCCGGGCGGCCGATTGGAGTCACGTCCGTTGGTAGCCTGACGCGTCCGTACGACAGATGGAGTCTGCCCGGTGCTCAGGATGGTGCTGCGGAGGCTGGGCGCGGCGGGCGCGGTCTGCGTGGTGGCCGCCTGCGGACCCTCGGCTGCTGATCCAGCGGATCGTTCGGCGGACGAAGCCGTCTCCGCCACGCAGGCGACCGGCTCGCCCACCCCCCGGAAGCCGTCCGCGATCCCGGCGACCGGCGGATCCGGCTACTCCGCGGCACTGTCGGCGCGGCTGGTGACCACTGATGAGCTGCCACCAGGTTTCACTGTGGACATCGCGACGGTCATGGCCTCGGACACGGGCCGGCAGCGCCCCGGCCCCGAAGTGCCCTGTACGGACATGATTCCGCTGTTGTCGGCCAACCGGCTGACCGGTACTCCGTCGGCGATGGCCGCCGCCACCGTCAGCTCTGTCGAGGGCTCCGACTACCCGTGGGTGGCAAGCGAAGTGCTCAGGACGTACACCGACGACGGCGCCCGAGGGGCGATGGCGGACCTGCGGACGTCCATCGGCCGGTGCCCTGCCGTCGCGTCACCGGGCCAGGGCGGAGGCAGCTACCAGACGACCGGACCCTGAACGCCCTCGGGCGCTCGGCGGCAGCTCACCTCGTCGCGCTGCCGAACCACCTGGCCAGCGCATCCTCCAGCGTCTGCTGATCGTGGCCCACCCAGACCACGTGCCCGTCCGGCCGCAACAGCACCGCCGGCACGTCCAGCTCGTCGCCGGTGCCGGCGACGAGCCCGACCCGGTCGGCCCAGCCGTCCACCGACAGCTTCCCGGTCCCGTCCAGCAACAACCCACGGCCGGTACGCATCAGCTCGTACAGGCGTGCGTCCCGCAGCGGTACGTCGCGCAGCCGCCGCCCGAGCAGCGGGTGACCCTCGCCGACGTCGTACCGGACGCCGATCGCGGTCACCTTCTCGATCAGGAAGCGGTTGACCTCGTCGAAGTCCATGAGCTGCGCCAGCATCTGCCGTACCGCCCGCGCTCCGGGCTCGTTCGTGGTCAGCAGCATCTGCGCGCGGGTGTTCGTCAGCACGTCGGCGGCGACCGGGCGCCGCTCGGACTCGTACGTGTCCAGCAGGCCCGCCGGCGCCCAGCCGTTCACCGTCGCCGCCAGCTTCCAGCCCAGGTTGAACGCGTCCTGGATGCCCAGGTTGAGCCCCTGCCCGCCCAGCGGCGGGTGGACGTGCGCGGCGTCGCCGGCCAGGAACACCCGTCCGACCCGGTAACGCTCGGCCAGGCGGGTCGCGTCGCCGAACCTCGACAACCAGCGGGGGGAGTGCACGCCGAAGTCGGTGCCCGCGTACGCGATGAGTTGCCGTTTGACGTCGTCGAGCGTCGGCGGTGTCGAGGCCACCTCGGCCGCCGGTACGACCACCCGGTACACGCCCGGCTTGCCGGACGGCCCGAGCCCGAACCGCTTCTCGGTGCGGCGTACCTCGGTCATGGTTCTGGTGATCTCGTTCGGCGGCGCTGTCACCTCCATCTCGCCGAGCAGCGTGTCGATCGTCGACGGCTCGCCGGGAAATCCGACGCCGAGCAGCTTGCGGACGGTGCTGCGCCCGCCGTCGCAGCCGACGACGAACCGCGCCCGCAGCGGCGGCTCGCCCTCGTCGTCGAGGTGGACCGTCACGCCGTCGTCGTCCTGCTCCAGCCCGGTCACCGCACGACCGCGCCGGATCTCGGCCCCGACCTCGGCGGCGTGGTCGGCGAGCAGCAGGTCGGTGAGCGTCTGCGGGATGCCGAGGACGTACGCGTGGGCGGTGTCCAGATCGGCTGGCGCGGGCTTGTCGATGCCGGCGAAGAATCCCCGGATGGGGTGCGGGCCACCGTGTTCCAGGAACCGTTCCAGCAGCCCGCGCTGGTCCATCACCTCGATGCTGCGGACGTGCAGGCCGAGCGAGCGCACGTACGGCGGTGGTGCGGCGTCCCGCTCCAGCACCAGCACGCCGGTGCCCTGGAGGCGCAGTTCGCTCGCCAGCATCATGCCGGTCGGCCCACCGCCGACCACGATCACGTCGAACACGAGCCGACCATAGCCTCCGCGCCGGAACGCCGGGGCCCGAAGAAGGGGTAGGCGCCCAACTCGTTCGGACCGCCCGGCGAGCTTCGACAGCAGCCGGACCTGGGCAGCCCGGTCAGCCGCGACGGAACGTCCGGCGGTAGGTGTCCGGTGGCACGCCGACGGTGCGCTGGAAGTGGCGGCGCAGCGTCGTCGCCGTACCCATGCCTGATGCCTCGGCGACGGCGTCGATGCCGTCGTCGCTGTTCTCCAGCAGCTCCTGCGCCCGCCGGATGCGCTGCGTGGCCAGCCACTGCGACGGCGTGGAGCCGGTCGCGGCGGTGAAGTGCCGGACCAGGTTGCGGGTGCTCATGCCGGCCTGGCGGGCGAGCGCGGCGACTGTCAGCGGGCGGTCCAGCCGCGCCATCGCCCAGGGGAGCAGCGCGGCGATCGGATGGTCCGCGCGGGCCGGGATCAGGGTGCTGACGTACTGGGCCTGGCCGCCCGCGCGGTGCGGCGGCACCACGAGGCGGCGGGCGACGGCGTTGGCGACGGTCGAGCCGTGGTCGCGGCGGATGAGGTGCAGGCACAGGTCGATGGCGGCGGCCTTGCCGGCGGAGGCGAGCACGTCGCCGTTGTCCACGTAGAGCACGTCCGGGTCGACCTGGACGCGCGGGTAGCGGGCGGCGAGCGCGTCGGTGTGCGCCCAGTGGGTGGTGGCGCGCAGCCCGTCGAGGATGCCGGCGGCGGCGAGCACGAACGCGCCGGTGCAGAGCGAGACCATCCGGGCGCCCGCCTCGTGCGCGGCGCGGACGGCGTCGACCAGGTCGGACGGCGGCTCGGCGTCGGTGTCCTCGATCGCCGGGACGATCACCGTGTGGGCGCGGGCGAGGTGGTCCAGCCCGTGGTCGGGCGTGATCGCGAACCGGCCGACGCCGACCGGGCCGGGACCGCAGACCACCAGGTCGTACCACGGGTCGGCCAGGCCGGTCGGGTCGCGCACGAAGATCTCGCAGGCCGCCGCCAGCTCGAAGTGCAGCATCCCGTCGGTGGCGGCGAGCGCGACCAGGGCCATGTCCGAAACTGTACGGGCATTGGCGTTTGCGCCACTGGCCCGGCCCTCGGATCGCGGCGAGGATCAGTTCAGTCGATCTTCGAGGGGGAACGTCATGCGGGTGGCGGTTTTCGGGGCGTACGGGCACACCGGACGGTTCGTGGTGCCGGAGCTGCGGGAGCGGGGCTACGAGCCGCTGCCGGTGGGACGCGACGCCGGGAGGCTGTCGGCAGCGTTCCCGGAGGCGGAGCACCGGGTGGCGTCGGTGGACGACCCGGCCTCGCTGGACCGGGCGCTGGCCGGGGCGGCGGCCGTGGTCAACTGCGCCGGGCCGTTCGCATCGACCGCCGGCCCGTTGATCGAGGCCGCGCTGCGGGCCGGGATCCCCTACGTCGACGTGGCGGCCGAGATCGAGGCGAACCGGGACACGTTCGCGCACCACACCGAGCGCGCCGGGGCCGCCGGAGTCGCTGTGGTGCCCGCGATGGCGTTCTTCGGCGGGCTCGGTGACCTGCTGGTCACCACCGCGATGGGGGACTGGGCGGCGGCCGACGAGGCGCACGTCGCGTACGCGCTGAGCAGCTGGCACCCGACGGCCGGGACCGTCGCCTCCGGCGTCGTCTCGCGCGAGCGCCGCGACGGCCGGCGGGTCCGTTTCACCGACGGGCGCCTGGTGTACGCCGACGGCGACCTGCCCCGCCTGGACTGGGAGTTCCCGGCGCCGCTCGGTGTGCGACCGGTGCTCGGCGAGTTCACCATGGCCGACGTGGTGACGGTGCCGAGTCACCTGGACATTCCGGAGGTCTGCACGTACATGACCGTGAACGCGGCACTGGACCTGGCTGCCGGGGACGCCCCGGCGGCGGTGGACGAGCGCGGCCGGTCGGCGCAGACGTTCACCGTCGACGTGGTGGTGCGTGCGGGCGACGTCCGGCGGCGGGTGGTGGCCCACGGGCGGGACATCTACGCGATCAGCGCGCCGCTGGCGGTCGAGGCGGTCCACCGGATCCTGACCGGGCGGACCCGGGCGACCGGCGTCGCCTCGGCCGGGCGGATCTTCGACGCGCCGGACTTCCTGCGCGCCCTGTCGGCGCACCTCACCGTCGAGACGCCGCCGTCCGCCTGACGCGCCGCAGGCCGACTGTATTCACGTCTGCCGATTGACAATGTTTGGAATCCAAACTTACTCTCGCGCTGGGCGGGTGCGCGCCCCGCCCTCCCCGTCCACGCGCCCACCCCACCGCGAAGGAACCACCATGTTCCGCTCTCCCCGTACCGCCCGATTGCGGGTCGGCCTCGTCGCGGCGACCGCCGCCACGCTGGTGACCGGCACCGCCGTGATGGCGACGAACGCCCAGGCGGCGGCCGGCTGCCGCGTCACCTACACGACCGCGAGCCAGTGGCCCGGCGGCTTCACCGCGAACGTCGACGTGACAAACCTCGGTGACCCGATAAACGGCTGGAACCTGCGCTGGACGTTCCCGTCCGGCCAGCGGGTCACCCAGGCGTGGAGCGCCACCGTCACCTCCTCCGGCGCCGACGTCACCGCCACGAACGTCGGCTACAACGGCTCCATCGCCACGAACGGCACCGTCTCGTTCGGCTTCAACGGCTCCTGGTCCGGCGCGAACACCGCGCCCACCGCGTTCTCGCTCAACGGTGTGGCATGCACCGGCGGCGTCGGCGGGACCACCCCGCCGCCGACCACCACGCCACCGCCGACCACGCCGCCCCCGACCACCCCGCCGCCCACCACGCCACCGCCCACGACCCCGCCGCCGGCCGGCAACGCCATGGCCGCTGTCGCCGCCATGCAGCCCGGCTGGAACCTCGGCAACTCCTTCGACGCGGTCGGCGCGGACGAGACCGCCTGGGGCAACCCGCGGGTCACCGAGGCGCTGCTCGACAACGTCCGGGCGCAGGGCTTCAACAGCATCCGCATCCCGGTGACCTGGAGCAACCACCACGGTGCCGCGCCGAACTACACGATCGACGCGGCCTGGCTGAGCCGGGTACGCGAGGTGGTCGGCTGGGCGCTCGCCGACGGCTTCTACGTGGTGCTGAACATCCACCACGACTCGTGGCAGTGGATCAACACGATGCCCACCGACCGCACGAACGTGCTGAACCGCTACAACGCGCTCTGGACGCAGATCGCCGCCGCGTTCAAGGACTCCTCGCCGAAGCTGACCTTCGAGAGCGTCAACGAACCGCAGTTCACCGGCAGCTCCGGCGACGCGCAGAACGCCACGCTCCTCAACGAGCTGAACACCTCGTTCCACCGCATCGTGCGCCAGTCCGGCGGCGGCAACGCCACCCGGCTGCTCGTCCTGCCGACCCTGCACACCTCGGCCGAGCAGGCCCGGGTGGACGAGCTGGTCAGCACGTTCAACACGCTCAACGACCCGAACCTGATCGCCACCGTGCACTTCTACGGGTACTGGCCGTTCAGCGTGAACATCGCCGGTGGCACCCGGTTCGACGCCACCGTCCAGCAGGACCTGACCGACCAGTTCGACCGCGTCTACAACGCCTTCGTCAGCCGCAACATCCCGGTGATCATCGGTGAGTACGGGCTGCTCGGCTTCGACCGGCACACCGGCACCATCGAGCAGGGCGAGAAGCTGAAGTTCTTCGAGTTCCTCGGCCACTACGCGCGCAGCCGCAAGCTGACCACCCAGCTCTGGGACAACGGCCAGCACTTCGACCGGACGTCCTTCGTGTGGAAGGACCCCGAGCTGTTCGCCCAGATCAAGTCGAGCTGGACCACCCGCTCCGGCACCGCGTCCAGCGACCAGGTGTACGTGCCGCGTACCGGCTCGATCACCGCCAAGAGCCTGACGCTCAACCTGAACGGCACCACGTTCCAGGGGCTGCGCCAGGGCACCACCGACCTCGTCAACGGCACCGACTACACGGTCTCCGGCACCACCCTGACGCTCACCGCGTCGGCGCTGACCCGGCTGGTCGGCTCCCGCGCGTACGGGGTGAACGCCAACCTCCAGGCCCGGTTCTCCGCGGGCGTGCCGTGGCGGATCAGCATCATCACGTACGACCCGCCGGTGCTGTCGAACGCGACCGGCACCACAGCCGCGTTCACGCTCCCGGCACAGTTCCGCGGCGACCAGCTGGCCACCATGGAGGCCAAGTACGCCGACGGCAGCAACGCCGGGCCGCAGAACTGGACCTCGTACAAGGAGTTCGACGTCACGTTCGCGCCGGACTACACAGGCAACACGATCGTGCTGAAGCCGGAGTTCTTCGCCGAGGTGAACGACGGCCGGCGGGTCACGCTGACCTTCCACTTCTGGAGCGGCACGAAGCTGACCTACTACGTCACCAAGTCCGGCAGCACCGTCACCGGCACGGTGAGCTGACCGCGACGGCACGGCTCGCGGCGGTGGGCGTCGACACCGCCGCGAGCCGCGTCGGCAACGCGTTTCCGCCGGACCGATGATTTCCGGGGCCGGCGCCGGTCGACAGAGGCATGAAGACGCTCACTCTCCAGACGCCCGAGGTCGACCTGGTCTACGACGTCCACGCTCCGACCGCGGCCGGGACCGGGCACCGTCCCCTTTTCATGATCGGCCAGCCGATGTGCGCCGACGGCTTCACCACGCTCGCGTCGTACTTCCCGGACCGCACGGTCATCACGTACGACCCGCGCGGGCTCGGCCGCAGCGTCCGCAAGGACGGCCGGACCGACTCGCTGCCCGAGGTGCAGGCCCGGGACGTCCGCGACATCGTCGACGCCCTCGGCGCGGGCCCGGTCGACATGTTCGCCAGCAGCGGCGGCGCGGTGACGGCGCTCGCCCTGGTGGCCGCGTACCCGAACGTGGTGGCCACGCTCGTGGCGCACGAGCCGCCGCTGGTCGCCCTGCTCCCGGACGCCGAGGCGGCCGGACGGGCCATGGCCGCCTGCCAGGAGGCGTACCGGAGGAACGGCTGGGGCGCCGGCATGGCGGCGTTCATCGTCATGACGTCGTGGCGGGGCGAGTTCACAGACGACTACTTCGCCCAGCCCGCGCCGGACCCCGCCGCGTTCGGGATGCCGGCCGAGGACGACGGCAGCCGGGACGACCCGCTGCTGTCCGACCGGTCCGCGGCGGTCACCGTCTTCCGGCCGGACGCCGACGCGCTGCGCGCCGCGCCGACCCGGGTGGTGATCGCGGTGGGCGAGGAGTCGGCGGAGACGATCACCGCGCGGACGTCGGTGGCCACCGCCGAGCTGCTCGGCGGGCAGCCCGCCGTCTTCCCGAGCCACCACGGCGGGTTCCTCGGCGAGGGGATGGGCCACGCCGGGCAGCCGGAGGCGTTCGCACGCCGGCTGCGGGAGATCCTCGACGCCTGACCGGGCTCAGGCCCGGTGTGCCTCGGTGACCATCACCGGGTAGGGCCCGGCCGGTGTGCCGGGCCCGGCCTGGTCGGCGGGGACCACGTTCTCCATCCGCAGCCGCAGCGTGGCCGGGTCGGAGGAGTCGAGGACGATTCGCCACTCCCAGCCGTCGGCGTACCCGGCGGTCAACTCGACAGCAGGCGCCCCGGCCGCTGTGCCGGTGAGCGTCATCGGGGACGGCTGCTGGTGCCAGGAGTCGCCCCACCAGGCGACGAGCGCGCCCGGCCGGTCGCCGGCCGCGATCACCAGCAGGCCGTCCTGCGGCCCGTCGTCGGGGTGGGCCCACGAGTACGCCACAGTGGTCAGGTGACCACCGGCGGCGGTCGCGACGGAGACGGTGGCCGGCGACTCGGCGAGCGGGTCGGCGGGCATCAGCCGGAAGCCGTTGGTGCCGGCCCAGGAGCCGGCGACATCGGTGAGAACCATCGCCCCAGGATAGGAACCACCCCCGACACCGCCCGGCTCGCCGGTCGTCGACCCGGCCCGGCGGCTACCCGTGCGGCAGGGCCTTGAGCAGGTCCTCGGCGTGCCGCAGCGTGCCGGCCAGCCGGGCACGCGACTCGTCGTCCAGCGGGACCGACCGGGCCTTCCCCACCAGTTCCCGGGCGGCCTCCGGCTCCCCGAGTTGCAGCGCCAGCTCGGCGCGGTAGACAAGCGCCTCCACGTGGACGGCCGGGTCGTCGGCGGCGTCCGGGCGGGCGAGCGCGCCGTCGAGGATCCGCGCGGCCTGCCCGGGGTTCCCGCGCGAGTCGCCCTGCACCACGGCGTTGCCCAGCGTGCGGGCGAGCCCGCCCCGATCGCCGGTCTCCGCCTGGGTGGCCCGGCCGACGAACCGGATCCAGTTGCCGCCCGGGTCGACGATGCTGAACCCGGAATGCCCCTCCTGGTTGCGGCGGGGCCGGGGCCGGGTCATCCGGGGTACGCCTGCGACGAGCACCTTGCCGTACGCGGCGCGCAGGCCGTCGGCGAAGGCGCCGTGGATGGCGACCAGGTCGTCCACCACCACCAGGCAGGAACCGTACGAGTCGGCCGGATCGAACCCGGCCATCCCGAAGAAGTGCAGGTGGAGATCCTCCCGGCGCAGTGTCAGGTACGGGTTCGGGCGCTCCTGCCGGTACGTCACCTCGAAGCCGAGGGCCTGGTAGAAGGGCGCCACGTCGTCCAGGGAGCGGCAGGGCAACAGCGGGATCGTCGTCTCGTTCGCCATGCACCGAGCCTGGCGACCGCGAGCCGTCATGCGCACATGGAAATGCCCGGACGGCTACTGTCGCCGCCCGAACGGGCACGAGGGCCGGTCCGCTGTGGACCGGCCCTCGTGGGGGGTTCCGCCCCGGGTCAAGGCTTCCAGGATCCGGCGGTACGGAAGCGGTGCTTGTACTCGACGACGCCGTCGCGGTCCTTCACGTCGAAGATGAGCTGCCCGCTGCGCTTGGAACCCGCGGGCAGGTTGACGCCCGCGGGCATCAGCTTGCCGCAGCCGGAGAAGGCGCCGGCGACGCCGTTCTCCTCGGTGCCGTCCGCGGCGACCCAGGTGAAGTAGAACGGGTTGATCGAGCCGGTGCCCTTGGTGATCTCGGCGGTCACGTCGGCGATCAGGAACATGCCGTTCTTCGGGCCGGGCATGACCTCGCTGCACGCGGCGTCCCGGGTCCGGAAGTTGCCGACGGTGATCGCGATGCTGCCCTCGGCGTCGTTGACGGTCAGCCTGGCGCCGGCCGGCATGTTGGACGCGACGCCGCCGGTGGTGCCCGGTTGCGGCGTGCCGGTGGGAGCGTCCGTCGGGGTGCCACCGGTCGGAGGGCTTGCCGTCGGCTGTCCGTAGGTGATGTCTGGCGTGGGCGGCGGGGCGGCGGCCTCCCGGTCGTTCTTCGCCCCACTGTAGATGGCGAAGAGGCCGCCGCCGCAGCACAGCAGCACGAGGATCACCGCGATGACGCCGACCGTGATCCAGACGTTCCTGTTCGACTTCTTCGCCGGCGGCCCGAACGGCTGCCCGGGCGGCGGATACGCCCCGCCGCCCGGCGGCGGGTATCCGCCCGGGGGCGGATACCCGCCCGGCTGCTGGTACGCCCCACCCGGAGCCTGGTACTCGCCGCCCGAGGGCTGGTACTCGAACCCCGGCGGCTGGTGCGCCCCGCCCGGCGGCGGATGGGGCGCGTCCGATGTCGGCGGTGCCGGTGGGTACGCCTCGCCGGGGGCGGGCGCGGGCGGGTACTGCGCGCCCGGACCCGGCTGCGGCGGATGGGGCGCCCCGGAGACGGGCGGCTGCGGGGGACCCGACATGGGCGGCTGCGGCGCGTCCGAGGGCGGCGGGGGATAGGCCGGAGCGGGCGGCGGCGCGTACGGGCTGTCCGGCGCCGGCGGCATCGGGGCGGGAGGGAACGCCTGCGTCGGCGGTTCCGGCGGCTGCTGGTTCGGGTCCGGTGACCCGGACGGAGGCTCAGGGTGGCTCACCGTGCTCCTTGGGGCGCCTTCGGGGTGTCCAGTCGGGTCGACGGTATAGGCCGGACGCAAACCGGCCGACAGGGCGTCATCGATGTGGCAGGACGGCCGCGGTACGGACCAGGTCGTCGTCCATGGTGAACCGGCCGGTCACCGCTGACGGCGGATCGGGCACCGGTGCGGCGGCGAGCCGGGCCGGCGCGATCTCGGCGTGGAACGTGCCGGTCGCCGGATCGAGGACGACCCGTGCGTCGGCGAAGCCCAGCCACGTCCCGACGAGCGGGTGCCAGACCTTGTAGACGGTCTCCTTCGCGCTGAACACCACCGTCGGCCAGGGCGTGCCGGCCGGCAGCCGGGCCAGCTCCACCTCCTCGTCGGGGCGGCACACCTTCCGGCGTACCCCCGGGGGCAGGGGCCGGTGCCGTTCCGCGTCGATGCCGACGGCGCGCACGTCGGCGGCCCGGGCGACGGCGGCCGCGCAGTAGTCGCGGGTGTGGGTGATCGCGCCGACGACGCCGGACGGCCAGATCGGGGCCCGGTCGGCGCCGGCGGGCACCGGCGTGGCGGTCAGGCCGAGCGCGGCGAGCGCCCGCCGGGCGCAGACCCGCCCGGCGGTGAAGTCGCGGCGGCGGCCCGGCACCACACGCTCGCCCAGCGTGGCAAGTTCGGCCGGGAGCAGGTCACCGGACCAGTCGGCGGGGCCGGCCACCGCCACGGCGACCTCGGCCGGAAGCAGATCACGCACGGGAGGTGGATGACGGGGACACGCGGTGAACGTACCGTAACGCTTGGGCGTGCCTCGGCGCTGAAGGAGCGTTGCGGGGAGGTAAGCGGTCCATCACCACCATTCCTGACTCGGAAGGAGCGGCCGATGACGCCTGGCGCGGAGACTTCGGGGAGTGCCGACGGCGAGCACGTGCCGGTGACCCCCGGCTGGACCTGCGGCTCGTGCGGTGACGACTGGCCCTGCGCCACGAAACGTCACCACCTGCTGCGCGAGTACCAGGTGGACCGGGCGTCGCTGAGCGTCTATCTCGGATCCTGCCTGGCCGCGGCGACGCAGGATCTGCGCTCCGTTCCGGTCACCGCGCTCCAGCACCGGTTCATCGGCTGGGTGCCGCGCGGCCCGCGTACCGCTGAGGCGTGAGCGCGGCCGGTGGCCGCCGCGTCGGGTTCGCGGCGGCCACCGGCCGCGGTCTCAGGGGTCGCGGTCCTGAGGGGTCGCGGTCCTCACGGGCGGCGGGGCCGCCGGGTGAGGCCGAAGCCGACCACGCCGGCCACGGCGGCGAGGACGCCGCCCACGCTCGTCCACACCCAGCGCGATCCCGCGTCCGGGAGCCAGCCGGTCAGGTCGAGGTCCTCGTCGTCGGCCACCGCCTCGGGCGTCGGTTCGGCGGCCAGCACCGTGCCGGCCCTGGTGTTCGGCACCAGCGGCGCGGCCAGCTCGCCGTCGTCGCCCGACGCGCCGCCCTCGTCGGTCGCGCCGACGAGCATCTCCACCTCGATCGGCAGACCGAGGTCGGGTTCGGGTAGCTCGGTGACGGAGAGCCGGACGTAGTAGGTGCCGGGCAGCGGGTCGCCCGACCAGGGTTCGGCCCACGGCCGTACCCGGCGCAGCGTGCAGCCCAGCGCGACACTCGTCGCCGACGCGCCGGCGGTGGGGGTCTGCGCGCCCGCGGTGCACGCCTGCCGGCGGCGCAGCCCGTCGAAGACGTCCACGGTCCAGGTGGAACCGCCGCTACGCGGCTTCGGGAACGTGACGGTGGCGGTGATCTCGTGCACCTGCCCGGCGTCGGCGCGGAACGACCAGTACAGGTGGTCGCCGGTCGACGCGCCCACCCGCACCGGCTGGCCGGCGGTGACGGTCGTGGCGGTGAGGAACGAGGTGCCGGCCTTCGTCACAGTGGTCGCGCCCGGTGACGGGCTGGGCGCGGCCAGGGCCGCCGCCGGGGTGAGGGCGAGGCCGGCGGCGGTCGTGGCCGCCGCGGCGCGGATCAGCGTACGCATACTCAGTTCGTCCTCCACGTGTGCACCCACCAGCGGGTGAGCAGCCCGGCGACCAGCCCGGTGAGCAGTCCGGCCAGCGTGAGCAGGAGCAGCAGCACCCAGCCGCGGCCGAGGTCCGGCCCGTCCGGCGCGGGGGAGGCGGCCACCACGTCGATGGTCAGCTCCACCGGCATGCCGGGCCGGGCCTGGGTGCCGGGCTTGGCCGCGAACGAGTTGCTGACCACCAGGCAGACGGTCCGTACGGCCTGCTCCGCGCCGGGCGTCGGCTCGGCGCTCGGGCCGTCCTCCTCCTCGGCGGCCGACCAGCGCAGCCCGGCGGAGACCACGTCGGTACGGCCGCTGCCGGCGTCGACACCCCGGACGAGTTCCCGCCCGTCCGGCGCGGTGGCGCGGAGCAGCACGCCGTAGTCCGGGTTGACCGGCCGGTCCAGCGCGACGCTCACCGAGGCGCGCAGCTCCTGCCCCTGACGCACCGGCACCCGGTACCAGCGGTGCTCGGAGAACGCCTCCCGGTCGCTGTAGACGCCGGGCGCGAGCAGCGGGGCACCCTCGCAGGCCGTGCCGCCACCCACCACCGCCGGGGCGGCGGTGTACGTGTCCCGGGCCCGGTCGACGAGCTGCTTGATCCGGCCGGTCAGCTCGTCGGCGCTCTGCGCGGCCGTGTAGGTGCCCCCGGTCGCGCCGGCGATGCAGAGCAACTGCTTGCGTACCTTCTCGTCCGGCGCCAGGCCGAGCGTGTCGACCACCAGCCGGGTGCCCTGGGCGGCCAGTTCGCGGGCCACCTCGCACGGGTCCGGCGGGGCGCAGGTGTCCTCGCCGTCGGTGATCAGCACGATCCGGCGGGCGGTGCTGCCGGTGCCCAGGTCCTGCGCGGCGGAGCGCAGCGCCAGTCCGACTGGTGTGAAACCGGTCGGACGCAAGCCGGCGACCGCGGCCTTGGCCTGGGTACGGTCCACCGGGCCGACCGGCACGATCTGCTGGGTGTCCAGGCAGCCCTGCTTCTTGTCCTTGCCGCGGTAGGTGGCGCCGAGCACCCGGATGCCGAGCTGTGTCTCGTCCGGCAGGGCGTCGACCACCTCGTTGAACGCCTGCTGCGCGACGGAGATCCGGCTGCGCCCGTCGATGTCGCGGGCCCGCATCGACCCGCTGACGTCCAGGACCAGCTCGACCTTCGGTGGTTCGGCGACGGGTTCGGTGGTCTCGTCGTCGGCCCCGGCGGGGCTCGGCCCGATCAGCGCGGCCGCCGCCAGCAGTCCGATGAGGACAGCCGTCGATCGTCTCTTGTTGATCACCGGGCGAAGTGTAGTGAGATCCACTTTGGAAGATCATTCGGGTCGGAGGTGCCCGGCGGGGCCGCTTCCCGGCCCCCGGCGGACCGTCACGCCCGCTCGCGGGGACCCACCGTCAGCTGCACCATGTAACCCTTTCGGCCGGTGGTGCACTCGTCGGAAATCTGACCGCCCCGCACCCGTTGTGCCGTCGCCGGAGTGTGGCTAAGCTCTGTCTTGCGCGCCCCAATCGCCCGCTTCCCCCGTGGCAGGCGATCGGGGCGCGCTTTTCTGTGCGCCCGCCGCCCCCGCGTCAGATCCAGCGGCCGTCCAGCCACATCCGGGCCGACCAGTCCGCGTACGGCAGCACCCGGCCCACGAAGATCGGGTAGAAGTAGGCGAAACAGAGCGCCACGAGCAACACGTACGCGCCCGCGATGATCCCGCCCACCAGCCGCCGGTCGTGCGCCTGCTGCGGATCCGGTGGCGCGGCCGTGCCGGTGACCGGCGCCGGGGTGGCGATCGCGCCGAGCACGTAGACCACGGCGAGCACCAGGAACGGCACCGCCGGGGCGGCGTAGAAGGAGAACATCGTCCGCCCGTCGAGGGCGAACCAGAACCAGGGCAGCAGGCCGGCGGCGACGCTGAGCAGGATCGCGCCCGCACGCCAGTCCCGCCGGGCCAGGCCGAGCCAGGCGGTCGCGGCCAGCGCCGGCAGGAACGACCACCACAGCAACGGCGTGCCCAACAGCAGCACCTCCGAGGCGCAGCTCGGTGCGCCGCAACTGCCGTCCCCGGACCAGTGGAACGCCACCGGTCGGCCGAGCAGCAGCCACTGCCAGGGCCAGGACTGGTACTTGTGCGGGTCGTCGAGCTGGGTGTGGAAGCCGTACGCGGCCTTGTGGTATTCCCACAGGTTGACCAGCGCGCCGACGAACGGGGTGTCGCTCAGCTCCGGGTTGTTCGGGTAGCGCTCCGCCAGGCGGTAGTAGCCGTCCTGGCCGAGCAGCCAGCCCGACCACGTCGCCACGTAGGTCACGAGCATCAGCACGCCCGCGGCGGCCAGCCACGGCAGCTCGTCGAGCACGGCGTCGCGCCAGGGCCGGCGTACCCCGGACGAGCGGCGTACCCCCACCTCCCAGAGCAGCACCAGCAACGCGAACGCCGGAACGAAGTAGAGCGCGCTCCACTTGACCGAGCAGGCGCAGCCGAGCAGCACCCCGGCCGCCAGCCGCCACCACGGCCAGTTCCGCCAGCCCGAAGGCGGCCGGCCGGCCCGGCCCGGCTGTGTCGGGTCGAGCCCGCCCTCCAGCGCCCGGGCCCAGCGCCGCCGCCGGGCGTCGCGGTCGAGCACCAGCGCGCCGAACGCGGCGAGCACGAACAGCAGCAGGAAGATGTCGAGGATGGCTGTGCGGGACAGCACCAGGTGGAAGCCGTCGAGCGCGAGCAGCAGGCCCGCCGCGCAGCCGAGCACCGTGGAACGGAACATCCGCCGCCCGATGCGGACCAGCAGCAGCACCGACAGCGTGCCGGCCACCGCCGCGCCGAACCGCCAGCCGAACTCCGGCGAGGTGGTCAGCAGGTGCCCCGGAACCGAGACGCCGCTGTCCGCGTCCTGGTAGCCGAAGGCCCACTCGCCGATGCCGATCATCCACTTGCCCAGCGGCGGATGAACCACGTACGAGGGGCCGTTGTCCTTGTAGTTCCACTCGAAGCCGCGGTCGATCAGCCCGTACGCGTCCTTGGCGTAGTAGGTCTCGTCGAAGATCTTGCCGGGCGGGAAACTGAGCCCCACGAAGCGCAGGATCGCCGCGATGGCCACCACCACGCCTGTCGCCAGCCACGCCTGACCCCGGCCGATGCGGTCGTCGACGGTGGCGAGCCGGCGCCGCACGGCGGCGGGGATCCCGCCCCCGGCGCCGTCGTCCCGGTCGGTGGTGGAAGGGTCCGGATTCGCGCTCTGTGCTGTCGACGCACTCGTCACCCGGCGATCGTAGGCTGCGAGGGTGCCCGGTGGCGTCCATCGTCTCCGAAATTGGTACGACCATCGATGAGGGAGCGCACGTCGTGGGGGAAATGTCCGAGGTAGGACGGCTCGTGTTGCTCGGCGCGCCGCTCGGCAACCCGGCCGACGCGTCCGCCCGGTTCCGCGAGGTGCTGGCCGCCGCCGACGTGGTCGCCGCCGAGGACACCCGGCGGCTCACCCGGCTGGCCCGCGACCTGGACGTGACGGTGCCCGGCCGGATCGTCTCGTACTTCGAGGGCAACGAGGAGCGGCGTACGCCCGAACTGGCCGAGGTGCTCGCCGCCGGCTACACGGTCGCGCTGGTCACCGACGGCGGCATGCCGAGCGTCTCCGATCCCGGCTACCGCCTGGTCCGGGCCGCGCTGGACGCCGGCGTGCCGGTCACCGCCGCGCCCGGGCCGAGCGCTGTCACCACCGCGCTGGCGCTCTCCGGGCTGCCCTGCGACAGGTTCTGCTTCGAGGGCTTCCTGCCGCGTACCCCCGGCGCCCGCCGTTCCCGGCTGCGCGCGCTCGCCGCCGAGGACCGCACGCTCGTGTTCTTCGAGGCGCCGCACCGCATCTCCGGCGCGCTCGCCGACCTGGCCGAGGCGTTCGGCCCGGACCGGCCCGCCGCGCTGTGCCGCGAGCTGACAAAGACGTACGAGGAGGTGGTCCGCCGGCCGCTCGGCGAGCTGGCCGAGTGGGCCGCCGAGGGCGACCCGCGCGGCGAGATCACGCTCGTCGTGGCGGGCGCCCCGGCCACGCCGGCGGTCCGGCCGGACGACGAGACGCTGCGCGCGGCGGTGGCCGAGCGCGAGGCGGCCGGGCTGTCCCGCCGGGACGCGATCACCGAGGTCGCCACCGCGTACGGGCTGCGGCGGCGCGAGGTGTACGCCGTCGTGCACCAGTGAAAGGAAGGGCCCCCTGTTAACGCCTGCGGTAGAGGAAGGGCCCCCTTCTAACACCTCATCTCACCAGGCGGCGGCCAGGAACCCGACCGTGATCAACGCCGGCCCGGCCAGCGCCAGGCCGACCGCCCAGCGCCGCTGCCGTTCGTCGGCGAGCCGGGCTGCCCCGGTCCACCTGGCGATGCCGGCGGCACAGCCGGCCACCAGGGCCAGCCCCAGCAGCCAGCGCAGGTGCCGTCCGGCGCCGGTGTCCGCGTAGGCGGTGGACCCGCCCGGCCCGGTCATCCGCGCGCGCAGCGAACTGCCGGTGCCGGTGCGTCCGGCCGGTACGCCGCTGACCCGTACCCCATGGGCCTGGAACCGGTCGCCGTCGGCGGAGAAGATGCCCCGGCAGCGCTGGGTGAGCCCGCCGCCCGCGCACTGCGTGATCATCACGGTGCCGCCTGTCGAGTGACCCACCGCCAGCCAGAACGGCCCGGCGCTCACCCAGGCGAAGAACGCGGCGAGAAGGCTCAGCGTCAGCAGTACGGCCAGCCCGGCGGGCGGGCTCGGCGGCGCGACCGGGCGGGCGCGCTCCCGTCGCGCCGGGTGCCGGGCGGGATGCGGGCGGGGCTCGTCGCGCAGCGGCGTGCCGTCCCAGTGCACCTCCTCGATCGGCGCCCAGCCGCCGGACGGCGCGGACGCGCGCTGCCAGCGCGGCTGGCGTACCGGCACGCGGTTCGGCACCGCGTCCACCGGCGCTCCGGTGGTCGGCTCCACCTCCACCGGCGGGTCCGCCGGGTCGAGCCGTGGCTGCGGGGCGACGGGTCCGCCGGGCGGCGCGGGCCGGGCCGCACGCCGGGTGGCGGCGGCGGACGGCTCGGGCGCCGCTGGTCTGCTGGTCACGATGTTCATTTCACACCGGTACGTCGGGCTTGTCGGGCAGCTCACGCCGCGTGTCGGCGACAAATCGGACGTACGGTCGGAGCGCGCACCCCATTGGTTCGCGGCGCACCCACGTCAATCACTAGGCTTGCTGCTCATGAGTCACGTTCTCGCCGCGGTCGCCTGGCCCTACGCCAACGGCCCGCGCCACATCGGCCACGTATCCGGATTCGGCGTTCCCTCCGACGTCTTCGCCCGGTACATGCGGATGGCCGGTCACGACGTGCTCATGGTCTCCGGCACCGACGAACACGGCACCCCGATCCAGGTGCAGGCCGACGCGGAGGGGGTCACCCCGCGCGAGCTGGCCGACCGCTACAACCGGGTGATCGCCGAGGACCTGCGGGCGCTGGGCCTGTCGTACGACCTGTTCACCCGTACCACCACGCGCAACCACTACGCGGTGGTGCAGGAGCTGTTCACCGGCCTGCACCGCAACGGCTACATCGTCCCGAAGGTCACCACCGGGGCGATCTCCCCCTCCACCGGCCGGACGCTGCCCGACCGCTACATCGAGGGCACCTGCCCGATCTGCGGCTACGACAGCGCGCGCGGCGACCAGTGCGACAACTGCGGCAACCAGCTCGACCCGATCGACCTGATCGACCCCAAGTCGAAGATCAACGGGGAGACGCCGGAGTTCGTCGAGACCGAGCACTTCTTCCTCGACCTGCCCGCGCTGGCCGACGCGCTGCGGCAGTGGCTGGACACCCGCGACGGCTGGCGCCCGAACGTGCTGCGGTTCTCCCGCAACCTGCTCGACGACCTCCAGCCGCGAGCCATCACCCGCGACCTGGAGTGGGGTGTGCCGATCCCGCTCGACGACTGGCGCGACCGCCCGGACAAGCGGATCTACGTGTGGTTCGACGCGGTCATCGGCTACCTGTCCGCCTCCATCGAGTGGGCCCGCCGCACCGGTGACCCGGAGGCGTGGCGCAAGTGGTGGTCCGCCGACGCGGAGGGGAAGGACGCCCTTTCCTACTACTTCATGGGCAAGGACAACATCGTCTTCCACTCGGTGATCTGGCCGGCGCTGCTCGGCGGCTACTCCGGCGAGGGCGCCCGCGACGGCGAGCCGGGTGAGCTGGGCCGGCTCAACCTGCCCACCGAGGTCGTCTCCAGCGAATACCTGACCATGGAGGGCCGGAAGTTCTCCTCCTCCCGCAAGGTGGTCATCTACGTACGGGACTTCCTGGAGCGCTACGACGCCGACGCGCTGCGCTACTTCATCGCGGTGGCCGGGCCGGAGAGCAACGACACCGACTTCACCTGGGCCGAGTTCCTGCGCCGCAACAACGACGAGCTGGTCGCCGGCTGGGGCAACCTGGTCAACCGGTCGGTGTCGATGGCGGCGAAGAACTTCGGCGCGATCCCGCCGGTCGACCCGGCCGGGCTCACCGAGGCCGACCAGGCGCTGCTGGACACCGCGAAGGCGGGCTTCGCCACCGTCGGCGACCTGATCGCGCGGCACCGGCAGAAGCAGGCAATCGGCGAGGCCATGAAGGTCGTCGCCGAGGCCAACAAGTACCTCTCCGAGCAGGCGCCCTGGAAGCTCAAGGGCGAGGACGACAAGCCCCGGATGGGCACCATCCTGCACGTCGCGCTCCAGGTGGTCAGCGACGCCAACACGCTGCTCACCCCGTTCCTGCCGCACTCCGCGCAGAAGATCCACGAGCTGCTCGGCGGCACCGGCACGCACGCCCCGATGCCGGTGATCGAGGAGGTCGACGACCTCGACGGCGGGCCGTCATACCCGGTGCTGACCGGCGACTACACGGTCGGGGCGCGCTGGGAATCCGTACCCCTGGAGGTGGGCCGGCCGCTCGCGGCGCCGAAGCCGGTGTTCCGCAAGCTCGACCCGTCGATCGTCGAGGAGGAGCTGGCCCGCCTGGCCGGCTGAGCACACGCGCGGCAGCGGCCCGGGTGTTCCCCGGGCCGCTGCCGTCTCGCCGGTCAGGCGTGGGCCATGCGCGGCTTGCCGATGAACTCCAGCACCGCCTCGTTGACCTCGCCGGCGTGCGTCCACGGGAGGCCGTGCGGCGCGTCCGGCAGCGTGACCAGCCGGGCGTCGGGCAGCATGTCCACCAGCCGCTGGCCGGTCGCGGCGAACGGCAGCACCGCGTCCTTGGTGCCCTGGATGATCAGCACCGGCACGTCGATGTTCGGCAGGTCGGGGCGGAAGTCGGTGAGCCAGGCGTCCACCGAGTCGTGGGTGCCCTTCGCCGACGCCTGCGTGCCGATCTGCCAGTGGGCGTGGTACGCCTCGTTGCTGACCGCCCGGTCCCGCTTCCCGCCGGAATCGAAGAACGCGTCGCAGAACGCGGTCAGGTAGGCGAACCGGTCCGCCAGGATGGCCTGCTGGAAGCCGTCGAACACGCTCTGCTCCACGCCCTGCGGATCGTCGGCGGTCTTCAGCAGGTACGGCGCCAACGGCGAGATCAGCACCGCCCGGTCCACCCGGTCCGACCCGTACGCCCCCAGGTAGCGGGTCACCTCACCGGTGCCCATGGAGTGTCCGACCAGGATCGCGTTGCGCAGGTCCAGCTCCGTCATCAGCACGTCCAGGTCGGCCGCGAACGTGTCGTAGTCGTAGCCCATGGCCGGCTGGGCGGAGTTGCCGAATCCACGCCTGTCGTACGTGATCACCCGGTATCCGGCGTTCAGCAGGTTGCCGCTCACCTTCTCCCAGGTCGCCCCGTTGAACGGGAAACCGTGGATCAGCACGATCGGCTGGCCGGAACCGTGATCCTCGTAGTACAGGTCGACGGGTGCGGAGTTCTCCGTACCGACGGTGACGAAAGGCATGTCGGGATTCCCCCTCGCGCGGGTTTCTCGGATGCCCACGCCTTCCCGACCCGCACCCGTCTATGCGTGCCGGGCCGGATAGGGCAGGTCCACCACCCGGTCGTCGGTCAGCTCGCCGCCGGGCGCCCAGACCTCGTACACGCCGCGTTCCAGACACTGCGCGCCGGTCGCGGCCACCGCGTCCGGATCCGGGCGGCGCAGCCGCAACCGCAGCCAGCCGCCCTCCTCCCGCAGCACCAGGCACTGCGCTCCGCGCCAGGCCGCCGTGCGTACCCGGCGGGCCGCCGCGTCCACCGGGTACCGGGCCGCCCGGGTCATCGCCAGCACCCGGAACCCGCCCGGCTGGTCCGCGACCGCCTCGTACTCCGAACCCGCGTACGTGCCGACGAGCCGGGTCGAGCGCGGCGCCTCGCCGGTCGGCACGTACTCCTGGTCGGCGGCCAGACCGGGCACCGCCGCGAGCAGGTGCCGCCACTGCGGGCCGGCCAGGCGCAGCCAGCCCCGCTGCTCCGCCTGGTAGGTGTAGAGCACCACCTCCACCCCCTCGGCCGGGTAGGCGAGCAGCGTGGCGTTCGCCGGCATCGGCAGGTCGGCGAACTCCCGGGTGACGAACTCCGGCACGAGCTGCCCGTTACTCGGCACGAACCCGGTGCCGAGCACCGGCGGCCCGAGCCGGTCCCGGGGCGGCAACGCCATGAGCCCCCGGTGCGCCTCACCCACCGGCACGTCGTAGTCGGCCGGGTCGGCGGCCCGCCAGCGCAGCGCGTACGCCACGTCGCCGCCCTCGGAGTCGCCGCGCAGCACCGTCATCCCGGCCGGCGTCCGCAGGTGCGCCACGTCGTGCTCCCGGTAGCAGAAGCCGTGCGGCAGCCAGCCCCGCACGAATCCGGCGAGCTGCCGGGCGGAGAGCACCTTCACCATCCGGGTACCGGGCCGGATCACCGCCGAGGCGCGCACCGCCGCGAGCGTCGGGTCGGCCGCCGCGCCCGGCTGCTGGCTGAGCTGGTGTACGTACTCCCACCCCCGGTCCCGGTGCACCGGCATCAGCAGCGGCGCGTCCGTCTCGTCGGCCGTCCCGGGGCCCCCGTGCACCGCGTCGACCTCTGTCGCGTGCACGAACCGGCGCCACGGATAGCCGTTGCCGGGCCGGGGACACCACTCGAACCCGGGCGCCTCGTCGGCGCTGAACAACTCGTACGCCGCGCCCCGGGCGATCTCCTCGGCCGGGTGCGCGCGCCCGGCGTACGTCACGCGCAACCCGGCCCGGTCGGAGGCGGGCCCGCCGGCCTGGTCGGTGACGGTCACTCCAGGACGCTAAGCCCGCCACATGTGGGCGACGTGAACGGCCGGTGGCGGTCCGGGAACGCCGCCCCGGGCCGGTGTGTGATGCTGGCCGCGATGAGCGAGCAGACCGAGACCCGCAAGCAGCGCGCCGCCCGCCGGGCGGGGGAGTTCCCGCCCGTCCCCGAGCCGCTGCCCGTACCCGTGCCGGACAGCCACACCCACCTCGACATCACCGTCGGCGAGTTCGGCACGCCGCCCGGCGGCTCCGGCGACGACCCGGTGGCCGCCGCGATCGAGGTCGCCACCCGGGCCGGCGTGGACCGGCTCGTCCAGGTCGGGGTGGATGTCGACTCGTCCCGGTGGAGCGCCGACGTCGCCGACCGGTACGCGGCGGTGCTCGCCACCGTGGCGCTGCACCCGAACGAGGCGCCCCGGCTGGCCGACCTGGACGAGGCGCTGCGCCAGATCGAGACGCTCGCCGGCCGGGACCGGGTCCGGGGCGTCGGCGAGACCGGGATGGACTTCTTCCGTACCGGCGAGGAGGGGCGAGCCGCGCAGGAGGAGAGCTTCCGGGCGCACATCGCCATCGCCAAGCGGCACGGCAAGGCGCTCGTCATCCACGACCGGGACGCGCACGCCGACGTGCTGCGCGTCGTCGACGACGAGGGCGCCCCGGAGACGGTGGTCATGCACTGCTTCTCCGGCGACGCCGACTTCGCCCGCGAGTGCGTCCGGCGCGGCTTCCTGCTCAGCTTCGCCGGCACCGTCAC
Source organism: Micromonospora sp. NPDC049151 (assembly GCF_040648395.1). Taxonomy (NCBI): domain Bacteria; kingdom Bacillati; phylum Actinomycetota; class Actinomycetes; order Micromonosporales; family Micromonosporaceae; genus Micromonospora; species Micromonospora sp. NPDC049151. The sequence goes on along the minus strand of NZ_JBEZDP010000021.1, from coordinate 85,574 downwards.
GTTCGGCAGCGCCGCCGCGCTGCGCGAGGCCGCAGCCGTCACCCCGCCGGCGCAGATGCTCGTGGAGACCGACGCGCCCTACCTGACCCCGATGCCGTACCGGGGGCGGCCCAACGCGTCGTACCTGATCCCGCTGACCGTCCGCTTCCTCGCCGAGACCACCGGCACCGACGTGGAGGCCCTCTGCGCCGCCCTCTCCACGAACGGTGAGCGCGCGTTCGGCCCGTGGCGTTAAGAAGGGGCCCCTCCATATCGCGAGGCGTTAAGAAGGGGCCCTTCCTTCCCCGCGGGCGGGGGCGCTTACGCTACGGGGCGTGACCGGTCTCCTCGGCCCGGCGGAGATCCGGGAACTCGCCGCGCGTCTCGGCGTCACGCCGACCAAGAAGCTCGGCCAGAACTTCGTGCACGACCCGAACACGGTGCGCCGGATCGTCACCACCGCCGGGCTGACCCCCGACGACGTGGCGCTGGAGGTCGGCCCCGGGCTCGGCTCGCTCACGCTCGCCCTGCTCCCGGTCGCCGCGCACGTGCACGCGGTCGAACTCGACCCGGCGCTGGCCGCCGCGCTGCCGGAGACCGCCGCGCGCTTCGCCGGTGAGGCCGCCGAGCGCCTCACCGTCCACCCGGCCGACGCGCTGCGGGTCACCGCCGCCGACCTGGCCGGCCCGGCGCCGACAGCGCTGGTGGCGAACCTGCCCTACAACGTCGCCGTGCCGGTCGTGCTGCACCTGCTCGCCGAGCTGCCCACGCTGCGGCACGGCCTGGTGATGGTGCAGAAGGAGGTAGCCGACCGGCTCGTCGCCGGTCCCGGCTCCAAGGTGTACGGCATCCCGTCGGTCAAACTCGCCTGGTACGCCCGCTCCCGGGCGGCCGGCAAGGTCCCGCCGAACGTGTTCTGGCCGGTGCCCAACGTCGACTCCGGCCTGGTGGCGTTCACCAGGCGTGAACCGCCCCGGCCGGACGTACCCCGGCGGGCCGTCTTCGCCGTCGTCGACGCCGCGTTCGCGCAGCGCCGCAAGACGCTGCGGGCCGCCCTGGCCGGCTGGGCGGGCGGCGCAGACCGGGCCGCCGCCGCGCTCACCGCCGCCGGCGTGGACCCCGGTGCGCGGGGCGAATCGCTGACCGTCGAGCAGTTCGCCGCCATCGCCGCGTCGGCCCCGGACGCCCCCGGCGGCGAGCAGTAGGCTGGCGCCGTTGCCCGACCCCTCGCCGAGGAGCTGACAGTGCCGAAGCCGCTCGACATCCGCCCACGTCCGGTGGGGTCCGCCCGGTGACCGAGGCATGGCGACCGGAGGACGAGGACGGGCAGCGGCGCGGGTCCAGCGGCCCGGTCAAGGTGCGGGTGCCCGCCAAGGTCAACCTGCATCTCGGGGTCGGACCGCTGCGGCGTGACGGCTACCACGAGCTGAACACCGTCTACCACGCGATCTCCATCTACGACGAGCTGACCGCCCGCCGCGGCGACACGCTCACCCTCACCATGGAGGGCGAGGGCGCCGGCGAGCTGGCACTGGACGACACCAACCTGGCGCTGCGCGCCGCGCACGCGCTGGCCGGCTACGCGGGCGTCGCCCCGCACGCCCGGCTGCACCTGCGCAAGCAGATCCCGCTTGCGGGCGGGCTGGCCGGTGGCAGCGCCGACGCCGCCGCCGCGCTGGTCGCCTGCGACACGCTCTGGGGCACCGGGCTGTCCCGTGACGAACTCGCCGGCATCGCCGCCGACCTCGGCTCCGACGTCCCGTTCCTGATCCACGGCGGCACCGCGCTCGGCACCGGCCGGGGCGAGGCGGTCAGCCCGGTGCTGGCCCGCCCCACCTCCTGGCACTGGGTGGTGGCGATCGCCGACAGCGGCCTGTCCACCCCGGCCGCCTACCGGGAACTGGACCGGCTGCGCGACACCGGCGCCGCCGGCACGCCGCTGGGCAGCACCGACGCGCTGCTCGCCGCGCTGCGCCAGCGCGACCCGAGGGTGCTCGCCGCCACGCTCGGCAACGACCTCCAGGACGCCGCGCTGACCATGCGCCCGGCGCTGGCCGAGACACTCAAGGCCGGCGAGGCGGCGGGCGCGCTGGCCGGCATCGTCTCCGGCTCCGGCCCCACCTGCGTCTTCCTCGCCACCAGCGAGTCCGACGCGGTCCGGATCGCCGCCGAGATCACCGCCGCCGGGGTGTGCCGGGAGGCCCGTGTCGCGCACGGCCCGGTCGCCGGCGCCCGCGTGGTCTGACGCCCCGTACCCTTGACCCAGGCGTCCCGGGCCCCCGGGACGCCTGAGTCGTGAGGGGTGGGTCAGTGGCCAACATCGTCAACCTGGACCGGGTGTCCAAGGGGTACGGCGCCGCGGGGCCGCTGCTCACCGACGTCTCGCTCGGCCTCGACGACGCCGACCGGGTCGGTGTGGTCGGCCTCAACGGCGCCGGCAAGTCGACGCTGCTGCGGCTGCTCACCCGCACCGAGGAACCCGACGACGGCCGCGTCACCCACCGCCGTGACCTGCGCGTCGCCTGGCTGCCGCAGCGCCTGGACCTGGCCCCCGAACTCACCGTGCGGGACGTGGTGCTCGGGACCGCCTGGCTCGGCGAGAGCATGGGCGCCGAGCACGAGTGGGCCGGCGACGCGGGCGTGCGCGCCATCCTCGACGGCCTCGGCATGCCCCACCTCGGCCTGGACACGCCGGTCGGCCCGATGTCCGGCGGGGAACGCCGCCGCGTGGCGCTCGCCGCGCTGCTGGTCCGCGACGCCGACCTGCTCGTCCTCGACGAGCCCACCAACCACCTCGACGTGGGCGGCGTCGACTGGCTGGCCCGGCACCTGGTCACCCGCAAGGGCGCGCTCGTCGTGGTCACCCACGACCGCTGGTTCCTCGACGCCGTTTGCACCACCACCTGGGAGGTCGCCGACCAGACCGTCCGGGCGTACGAGGGCGGCTTCGCCGCGTGGACGCTCGCCCGCGTCGAGCGGCAACGCGTGGCCGCCGCCACCGAGGCCCGCCGGCAGAACCTGCTCCGCAAGGAGATCGCCTGGCTGCGCCGCGGCGCCCCGGCGCGCACCTCCAAGCCCAAGTTCCGCATCGACGCGGCGAACGCGCTCATCGCCGACGTGCCGGAACCCCGCGACACCATGTCGCTGCAACGGCTCGCCACCGCCCGGCTCGGCAAGCAGGTGTACGACCTCGAACACGTCCGGCTGCACGCCGGCCCGAAGGAGATCCTGCACGACACCACCTGGCAGGTCGGGCCCGGTGACCGGGTCGCCGTCCTCGGCCGCAACGGCGCCGGCAAGACCACACTGCTGCGGATGCTCGCCGGTGTGACGAACCCCGACGGCGGGCGCTTCGCCGCCGGGCAGACCGTCCGGCCCGCCTTCCTCTCCCAGGAACTCGCCGAACTCCCCGGCCACCTGCGCGTGCTGGAAGCCGTCGAGGAGGTGGCCCGGCGCGTGCAGTTCGGCGACCGGGAGATCAGCGCCGCCCAGCTCGCCGAGATCTTCGGCTTCGACGACAAGCGGCTCTGGACCCCGGTCAGCGACCTGTCCGGCGGTGAGCGCCGCCGCCTGCAGATGCTGCGGCTGCTCGCCGGGGAACCCAACGTGCTGCTGCTCGACGAGCCCACGAACGACCTGGACACCGACACGCTCGCCGCGCTGGAGGACCTGCTCGACTCGTGGCCCGGCACGATCGTGGTGGCCAGCCACGACCGCTACCTGATCGAGCGGGTCACCGACGTCGCGTACGGCATGTTCGGTGACGGCCGGCTGGTGCACCTGCCCGGCGGCGTCGACGAGTACCTGGCGCGCGCCGCCGCGGCCGGCGGCCCGGCGCCCGCCGACCTCACCCCGGCCACGGCGGCGCCGGCGCGCGAGGGCATGTCAGCGGCCGAGGTACGCGTCGCGAAGAAGGAACTGAACCGGCTGGAACGGCAGATCGCCAAGCTCGAACAGAAGGAGGCGGGCCTGCACGAGCAGCTCGCCGCGAACGCCACCGACTACGCCCGGGTCGCCGAGCTGGACGCCCAGCTCAAGGAGGTGCGGGCGGAGCGGGACCGCACCGAGGAGACCTGGCTGGCCCTGGCCGAGGAGCTGCCGGGCGGCTGACCTGCCGCCGGGGTGGGGGGTGTGCGGCGTCACTGACCGGCGTACGGGACAATCACCGGTGGAACCCTCGTCCGTTCGGTCTTTTGGAGACGCAGAGATGGCCCACACCCCCGTCAACCACCCCGCGCGGCCGATCTACCGGGCGATCGGCGGGCTCGTTGGTCTGTACTTCGTCGTCTTCGGCGGTCTCGGCATCATCGCCAGCGCCGGCAACGACTTCCTCGCCCAGGACGGCACCAAGGTCCTCGGCCAGGGCACCAACATGGCGTTCTCGCTGCTGTCGGTGCTGGTGGGCGTCGTGATCCTGGCCGGCACCGCGATCGGCCGCAACCTCGACGTGGCGATCAACCAGTGGCTGGCCTACACGCTCATGGTGATCGGCCTGGCCGCGCTGGCGTTCCTGCAGACCGACGCCAACATCTTCAACTTCTCGATCATGACCGACGTCGTGGTCCTGACCCTGTCGCTGGTGCTCCTGATGGTGGGCATGTACGGCAAGGTCGGCTCCGACGAGGAGCACGAGGCCTGGCAGAAGGCCCGCCTGGTGCTCTGATCCCGTCTCGTACCCCCGAAGGCCCGGCGCACAGCGCGCCGGGCCTTCGGGGTTTTCCGGACGTGAGCGGACGACCCGGGCGACAATTGCCCCGAATCAGTCACAGGGCTGGAGGGCATCATGGCGCACTTCCCGGTGAACCACCCCGCGCGGCCGCTCTACCGGGTGCTGTCCGGGCTCATCGGCCTCTACATCCTGGTCTTCGGCGTCTTCGGCGTCTTCCAGACCTGGGGCGAGGGACTGTTCGGCCGGGACAGAGACTGGGCGCTCGGGCTGCGTACCAACCTGGCCTTCTCGCTGGTCTCGGTGGTATTCGGCGCGGTCCTGCTGGTCGGCGCCTCCCGCCGCGGCAACCTCGGCCACTACATGAACCTCACCGCCGGCGTGGTCTTCCTGGTCACCGGCGTCCTGATGATGTCGGTGCTGCAGACGCCGGCGAACTTCCTGAACTTCTCCATGTCGACCGTCATCGTGTCGCTGCTGTTCGGGCTGGTCCTGCTCGCCACCGGCCTCTACGACAAGGTCGGCACGCCGGAGCACGCCGAGGAGGAACGGCAGCGCCGCTACCACCCGGTCGCCGAGGGGCCTCGATGACTACCGCCGGCCGTGGAGCGCGCGAAGCGCGTCGAGTGCGACAGCTGTGAGAACGCCACGGCCGACACCGGCGCGGCCGAGCAACTCCATCCCCCGGGTGACGGCGACGAAGTAGACCGCCAGCGACTGCACGTTCGCGTCCTCCGGGAGATCCCCGTTCTCCCGCGCGTGTTCCAGGCACTGCGCGTAGACCCCGGCGAGCTGTTCGATGCCCGCCTTGGTGACCGTCGAGAGCGCGTCGTCCTCGCCGGTCGACTCGACAAGCGCGCGTGTGGTGAGCGAGACGCGTCGATCACCGCTGCTGAACTCGATCGCCATGCGGAGCATGTGACCCCGGATTCGTTCCAGCGGCGAGGCGCCCTCGTGCCCGAGTGCTTCCGAGACGGCGCGCGTCGCCTCCTCCCGGTCTTCGGAGAGCGCCCGGAGGAACAGCTCCCGCTTACCGCCGAACGCGTTGTACAGGCTCTGCTTGCCCAGGCCGGTCGCCCGCACCAGGTCGTCGAGGGTCGCGGCGGCGAGGCCGTGCACGGCGAACACCTCGCTGGCGCTGCTCACGACATCGCTCTCGAGGAACTTGCGGGGGCGAGGCACGTGAGCAAGCCTACGTTATTGACCATACGGTCAAAAACTTGCTAGCGTGGTGGAGCACGCATCGACGGGAACTGTTCCCCTCGGCGGCACGACGATCAAGGACGGGCAGAATGAAGAGCAACGAAGAGATCGTTCGCGAGGCGTACCGGCTGGCGGAGGGGGACGTCCTCGACGGGCCCGGTTTTCGCGCCCTGTTCACCGAGGACGGCACCTTCAACGACGTGCCCAACTCGATGACCTTCCGCGGGGACCAGATCCCGCAGGCGCTGACGGGCTTCGCCGGGGTCTTTCCCGACGTCCACCGCGAGCTGCTCGACGTGCACGCGCTCGGCGACGTGGTCGCCGTAGCACTGCGCATTCAGGGCACACACCTCGGCGCGTTTCCCACCTCGGTCGGTGAGATCCCGCCGACCGGCAACCGGATCGACGTGCCGACGGCCGACCTCTGGTATCTCCGTGACGGAAAAATCGAAAGGTTCGACTGCTACAACGCGGCGAACGTGCTGCTCGCCCAGATCGGGGCCGGCCCCGACTTCACCTCGGCGATCGAGGCCGCCAGGACGGCCGCCGCAGGCGCGTAGCTCAACTCCGGATCGGGCCCGGCTGCGAATCCAGGTGCGACAACCCGTTCCAGGCCAGGTTCACCAGGTGTGCCGCCACCGTCTCCTTGCGCGGCTTGCGCACCTCCAGCCACCAGCGGCCGGTCAGCGCCACCATGCCCACCAGTGCCTGCGAGTAGAGCTCCGCCAGCTTCGGGTCGTAGCCCCGGATGGAGAACTCGCCCGCCAGGATGTGCTCCACCTGGTGCGCCACGTCGTTCATCACGCTGCTGAAGTTGCCCGTCGCGGACATCAGCGGTGATTCGCGGACCAGCACCCGGAAGCCGCTGGTCTCCTCCTCGATGTAGGTCAGCAACGTCAGCGCGGCCTGCTCCAGCAGCTCCCTCGGATGACCCGCGGTCAGCGCCGTGGTGATCCGGTCCAGCAGCGAGCGGACCTCCCGGTCCACCACCACCGCGTAGAGCCCCTCCTTGCCGCCGAAGTGCTCGTAGACCACCGGCTTGGAGACCTTCGCGCGCGCCGCCACCTCCTCGATCGAGGTCGCGTCGAAGCCACGCTCGGCGAAGATCTGCCGGGCGATCACGATCAACTGCTCGCGCCGTTGCGTCGCGGACATGCGCACCCGGGAGGGCTTGGTCGCCGGCACGGGCCGCCGGCGGGCGCGGTCGTTGCCGGAAACGTCGGTCACCCGTCCATCCTGCCAGGTGCGGCGCTCGCGGTCAGACCGGCCGCTGTCGTACGCCCGTTCTAATCTGCGGCCGTGGTCGCTGAGGAGTCCAATCCCCGTTCACGCCCTTATCGGGGCTGGAAGCCGGAACTGCACGCGCAGGCGCTTGCTCTGCGGCGAGCCGGCTGCCCGGTGGGGGAGATCGCCAGGGCGCTCGACGTCTCGAAGTCCACGGCATATCTGTGGACTCGGCATCTGCCACTGGACCCGGAACTGGTGCGCCGGCGCCGGCGGATCGCCCAGCGGGCGCGGGCTGACGCTCAGTGGAGCGCACATCGGGCGGCGCGAGACGCAGTCCGGGCTGAGGTGGTGGCGGCGTCGGCGGAGTGGGTGCGGCAGATCGATCGGCGCGAGCTGATGCTGATCGGTGCGGCGATCTACTGGTGCGAAGGCGGCAAGGCGAAGCCGTGGCGTCCGAACGACTGCCGGATCAAGTTCGTCAACAGTGATCCACTGCTGGTGATGCTCTTTCTGCGCTTCCTGGACGTCGTCGAGGTGCCGGCAGAGGAACCGGAGGTTCCGGGTGAGCATCCACGAGACGGCGGACGACGCGGCCGCGGTGCGCTGGTGGGCGGCTCGGGTGGGCGTGCCGGCGGAGAGCTTTCAGCCCACCACGATCAAGAGGCATCGACCGCTGACCACGCGCAAGAACAGGGGCGTCGACTACCACGGCTGCCTGACCGTGCAGGTCGTCGGCGGGGTCCGGCTCTACTGGAGGATCGAAGGGATCATGAAAGGAATGAGCGATGAAGATCCACCTCGTGACCGGTAAGGTGTAGGCAGCCGGCGGGTGGATGCTGTTTGCCCGTTTTCGACCATCCCGGGTCGTCTAATGGCAGGACGTCAGGTTTTGGTCCTGATTATAGGGGTTCGAATCCTCTCCCGGGAGCTTCTGCTGTTTGCCCTCCGTCGCGTGGTTAGCATGACCGCGAGACTGTCGCCGTCCCGACGGGAGCACGTCGTGTCCCAGCCCCACCTCCGCACCGTTGTCGTGCTCGCCGCCGGTGAGGGCAAGCGGATGAAGTCGTCCCTGCCCAAGGTGCTGCACCCGCTGCTCGGCCGTACCCTGCTCGGTCACGTCCTGGCCGCGGCCGGCCCGCTCGGCGCGGACCGCACCGTGGTCGTGGTCGGCCACGGCGCCGACCGGGTACGGGAGCACCTGACCGAGGTCGCCCCGGCCGCCACCCCGGTGCTCCAGGAGCAGCAGCTCGGCACCGGGCACGCGGTACGCATCGCGCTGGACGCGGTGCCGGACGCGACCGGCACGGTCGTGGTGATCAACGGGGACGTGCCGCTGCTGCGGCCGGAGACGGTCCAGGCGCTCGTCGAGGCGCACGAGGAGGCCGCCGCCGCGGCGACGGTGCTGGCCGCCGAGGTGCCGGACCCGACCGGCCTGGGCCGGATCGTGCGGGACGTGCAGGGGCGGCTGGAGCAGATCGTCGAGGAGCGCGACGCCACCCCCCAGCAGCGCGCCCTGCGGGAGATCAACGCGGGCATCTACGCGTTCGACGCGGCCCGGCTGCGGGAGGCGCTGGGCAAGCTCTCCACCGACAACGACCAGGGCGAGGAGTACCTGACCGACGTCTTCGCGCTGCTGCGTGACGCCGGTGAGCCGGTGGCCGTGCACTGCGCCGCCGACCACGTGGAGACGCTCGGCTGCAACGACCGGGTCGAGCTGGCCGCGCTGCGCCGGCTGCTGCGGGACCGGATCAACGAGGGCTGGATGCGTACCGGGGTCAGCATCCTCGACCCGCACACCACCTGGATCGACGTGACGGTGACCGTCGAGCGGGACGCGGTGATCGACCAGAACACGCAGCTCCAGGGTGCCACAGCGGTCGGCCAGGGCGCGCTCGTCGGCCCGGACACCACGCTCGTGGACACGGTGGTGGGCGCGGGGGCGAGCATCGTGCGCAGCCACGCGCTCGGCGCCGAGGTGGGCCCGCAGGCGAGCGTCGGCCCGTACGCGTACCTGCGGCCGGAGTCGCGGCTGGGCCGCAAGGCGAAGGTCGGCACGTTCGTGGAGACCAAGAAGGCGTCGATCGGTGACGGCTCGAAGGTGCCGCACCTGTCGTACGTGGGTGACGCGACGATCGGCGACCACAGCAACATCGGCGCGGCGACCGTCTTCGTCAACTACGACGGGGTGCGCAAGCACCACACCACCATCGGCAGCCACGCCCGTACCGGAGCGGACAACATGTTCGTGGCGCCGGTGCGGGTCGGCGACGGCGCGTACACCGCTGCCGGTTCGGTGATCACCGGGGACGTGCCGCCGGGCGCGATGGCGGTGGCGCGTGGCCAGCAGCGCAACGTGGAGGGCTGGGTGCTGCGCAAGCGGGCCGGCACGGACGCCGCCGAGGCGGCGCGGCGGGCCGGTGAGAGTGTGCCGGACACGGGCGGCGCCGCAAGCGAAGGTGACTGAACCCACGGGGATCGGCGGGCTGTGGGTGGATCGCTGAACCGGGGGCATACTGCAACCGAACAGTCCCCGGCCCCACCGCCGCCGGGCACCACCGACATACGGGAGCAGACGGGCCCATGGGCAGCATCGTCGCCGAAAACCGCAAGAGCCTGATGCTCTTCTCCGGGAGGGGTTTTCCGGAGCTGGCCAAGGAGATCGGTGAGGTGCTCGGCGTCGCGCCGACGCCGGCCGACGCGTACGACTTCGCCAACGGCGAGATCTTCGTACGGTACAAGGATTCGGTCCGTGGTTCGGACGCCTTCGTGGTGCAGTCCGTGACGCACGGCGTGAACACCTGGGTCATGGAGACCCTGATCATGGTCGACGCGCTGAAGCGCGGCTCGGCCAAGCGGATCACCGTGGTGCTGCCGTTCTACCCGTACGCGCGGCAGGACAAGAAGCACCGTGGCCGGGAGCCGATCTCGGCGCGGCTGATCGCGGATCTGCTGAAGACCGCCGGCGCGAACCGGATCCTGACCGTCGACCTGCACACCGCGCAGATCCAGGGCTTCTTCGACGGCCCGGTGGACCACCTGTTCGCGATGGACGTGCTGGCCGAGTACGTGGAGCACAAGTACGCGGGCCGGCCGATGACGGTGGTCGCGCCGGACTCGGGCCGGGTCCGCGTGGCGGAGCGCTGGACCGACCGGCTGGGCGGCTGCCCACTGGCGTTCATCCACAAGACCCGCGACCCGCTCAAGCCGAACCAGGTGGTGGCGAACCGGGTGGTCGGTGAGGTCGAGGGCCGGGTGTGCCTGATCGTGGACGACATGATCGACACCGGTGGCACGATCACCAAGGCGGCGGACATCCTCAAGGAGCAGGGCGCGGCGGAGATCGTGGTCGCCTCGACCCACGCGCTGCTGTCCGACCCGGCCACGGAGCGGCTGAAGAACAGCCCGATCAGCGAGGTCGTGGTGACGAACACGCTGCCGCTGCCGTCGGAGAAGCAGCTGGACAAGCTGACCGTGCTGTCGATCGCCCCGCTGCTGGCGCGGGCGATCCGGGAGGTCTTCGACGACGGTTCGGTGACCACCCTGTTCGGTGGCCTGAGCTGACCGTTCCGGTCCGGTCGCCGGTGCTCCGGCGGCCGGGCCGATGCCCTGCGGAACCGGCGGGGCGGTGATATGGGGGACTGCCGGAGAGCCGGGAATTCCCTCGGGTAGACTGGTGCGGTTGCCACGGCGAGGGTGCCCGGCGGGCTGCTGACAAGCACCGCACGGAGGCGCCGTCATCGACGCGGTGCTCCGGGCGGTCGTTCATGACCCTAGCCCCAGCGAGCCCCTCGCCCCAGCACCGCCAGACGACAAGCCGCCGCAGCGAAGCATCAGGAGTTTCCCCGTGTCCGAGGTAAAGATCAGCGCCGAGCCCCGTACCGAGTTCGGCAAGGGTGGTGCCCGTCGTACCCGCCGGGCCGGCAAGGTGCCCGCCGTGCTGTACGGCCACGGCGAGAAGCCCAAGCACATCGCGCTTCCGGCGCGCGAGTTCGCCGCCGCGATCCGCAAGGGCGGCGCGAACCAGCTCTTCGCGATCGAGGTCAGCGACGGCACGCAGGTGCTGGCGCTGCCGAAGGCGATCCAGCGTGACCCGATCAAGGACACCTTCGAGCACGTGGACCTGCTGCTGGTCCGCCGGGGCGAGAAGGTCACCGTCGAGGTCCCGGTCCAGCTGACCGGTGAGGCCGCGAAGGACACCCTGATCGTGCACGACCACGACACGCTGTCGGTGACCGCCGACGCGACCAAGGTGCCGGACCACCTGGAGGCGTCGATCGAGGGCGCCGAGCCGGGCACCACGATCACCGCCGCCGACGTCGAGCTGCCGTCCGGCGTCGAGCTGGCCACCGACGACAGCACCGCTGTCGCCTCGGTGACCGCCGCTCCGACCGCCGAGCAGCTCGAGGCCACCCTCCCCGAGGTCGAGGAGGCCACCGAGGAGGCCGAGGCCGAGGCCGGCGAGGAGACCGCCGAGGGTGCCGAGGGTGCTCCGGCCGCCGAGGGCGAGGAGGCCCCGGCCGAGGCGAAGACCGAGGCCTGACCGGTCCGCAAGGCTGTGCGACAGGCGTCCCCGTTCCCGGGGGCGCCTGTCGGCGTATCGGGACGGCTGGTCGGAAGCGAGCGGGAAGGGGCGTCGGGTGACGGACGAGGCGGGACCGTGGCTGGTGGTCGGCCTGGGCAACCCCGGCCGGGAGTACGCGAACAACCGGCACAACGTCGGGTTCATGGTGGCCGACCTGCTGGCGGCCCGGGTGGGCGCGAAGTTCGGGCGGCACAAGCGCGCGATGGCCGAGGCCGCCGAGGGGCGGCTGGGGTTCGGCGGCCCGAAGCTGGTGCTGCTCAAGCCGTTGACGTACATGAACCTCTCCGGCGGCCCGGTGGCCGGGCTGGCGCAGTTCCACAAGATCCCGCCGGCGCACGTGATCGCTGTGCACGACGAGCTGGACATCCCGTACGGGCAGGTGCGGGTGAAGTGCGGCGGCGGCGAGGGCGGGCACAACGGCCTGCGCTCGATGTCGAAGTCGCTCGGCACCAAGGACTACGTGCGGGTGCGGTTCGGCATCGGCCGGCCGCCGGGCCGGCAGGACCCGGCTGACTACGTACTCTCGGATTTCTCCCCGCCGGAGCGCAAGGAGCTGGAGTTCCTGGTGGACCGCGCGGCGGACGTGGTCGAGTCGGTGGTTCTCAAGGGCGTGGAGCCGACGCAGAACCTCTACCACGGGGGCTGACCGGCGGCCGGTAGTCTGCGCCTCGGTTGACGGGAGCGAAGGTCGGCGACGGGAGCATCATGGGCAGTCCTCCGATGATCGACGGCGGGTTCGCCCGGTGGCTGGCGTCCCGGGCCGGTCAGGCGCTGACGGAACTGCGCGCGGAGATGGGCTTCGCCGACGCGGGCGCGCTCCGGTCGGCCGGTGACAAGGTGTCGCACGACCTGATCCGGACCGAACTGGCGAAGTGGCGGCCGGCGGACGCGGTGCTGTCGGAGGAGGACGAGGGCTCGCGGCTGGCCCGGACGGCCGAGCTGACCGACGCGGCGCTGTCGCGCCTGAACGCGGACCGCGTCTGGATCGTCGACCCGCTGGACGGCACCCGGGAGTACGCGGAGGAGGGGCGCGCGGACTGGGCGGTGCACGTGGCGCTCTGGTCGCGTAACGCCTCGGCGTCGCACGGCCTGGTGGCGGGCGCGGTGGCGCTGCCGGCGCAGCACCGGGTGCTGGGCACGGACCACCCGCCGGCGTATCCGCCGATGACAGTGGAGGCGGCCACCGGGGGCGGCGCGCGGGTCATCCGGTTGGCGGCCAGCCGTAGCCGTCCGCCGGTTTTCCTGACCGACCTGGCAGAGGACGTCGGCGCTCATCTGGTTCCGATGGGCTCGGCGGGCGCGAAGATCGCCGCCGTGGTCACCGGCGAGGTCGACGCGTACATCCACGCGGGCGGTCAGTACGAGTGGGATTCGGCCGCTCCGGTCGCTGTGGCGACGGCCACCGGTCTGCATGCTTCCCGGATCGACGGTTCTGCGCTGAAATACAACGGGGCCGACCCGCGCCTACCGGATCTGCTGGTCTGCCGCAAGGATCTCGCGAGTCGGTTGCTTGCAGCGTTGCAGCGGCATTCCGGGTAACCTGAGCGTTCTTCCTCACGACTCCGACCTGAAAGGTCTGGAATCCGATGTACGGATCCGAGCGAATCGAGTTCGTGTCATGACGTCCCCCGCCGCGTACCAGGTGTCGCATCTCGACGCGCTCGAGGCGGAGAGCATCTTCGTGATGCGCGAGGTCGTCGCCGAGATGGAACGGCCGGTGCTGCTGTTCTCCGGCGGCAAGGACTCGATCGTGATGCTCCGGTTGGCCCAGAAGGCGTTCGCGCCCGCCAACATTCCCTTCCCGGTGATGCACGTGGACACCGGGCACAACTTCCCCGAGGTGCTCGACTACCGCGACCAGCGGGTGGCCGAGCTGGGCCTGCAGCTCATCGTGGCGAGCGTGCCGGAGGCGCTGAACAAGGGCCTGGTCCGCGAGTCCGCCGACGGCATGCGCAACCGGATCCAGACGCCGGTGCTGCTGGAAGCGGTGGAGAAGCACCGCTTCGACGCGCTGTTCGGCGGCGCCCGGCGCGACGAGGAGAAGGCGCGGGCCAAGGAGCGGGTGTTCAGCTTCCGCGACGAGTTCGGCCAGTGGGACCCGAAGAACCAGCGTCCGGAGCTGTGGGCGCTCTACAACGGCCGGCACCACCCGGGCGAGTCGATCCGGGTGTTCCCCCTGTCGAACTGGACCGAGCTGGACGTCTGGCACTACATCGCGCGGGAGCGGATCCCGCTGCCGTCGATCTACTACTCGCACGAGCGCGAGGTGATCGAGCGCGACGGCATGCTCTACGCGGTGAACGAGTTCTTCCGGGCCCGCGCCGGTGAGCAGCCGTTCAAGGCCCAGGTGCGGTACCGGACCGTGGGTGACGCCTCCTGCACCGCGGCGGTCCGCTCGGACGCCGACACGGTGGAGAAGGTGATCGAGGAGGTGGCCGCCACGCGGATCACCGAGCGCGGCGCGACCCGCGGTGACGACCGGGTCAGCGAGGCCGCCATGGAGGACCGCAAGCGAGAGGGCTACTTCTGATGAGCGTCGAGACCCTGGCCCCGGCCGAGAGCGAGACCGCGCGGCCGATGGACCTGCTGCGGTTCGCCACCGCGGGCAGCGTCGACGACGGCAAGTCGACGCTGATCGGCCGTCTGCTCTACGACACCAAGTCGCTGTTCAGCGACCAGCTCGCCGCCGTCGAGGCGGTCAGCGCGGCCCGGGGCGACGAGTACACGAACCTGGCGCTGCTCACCGACGGCCTGCGTGCCGAGCGGGAGCAGGGCATCACGATCGACGTGGCGTACCGCTACTTCGCCACGCCGCGCCGGAAGTTCATCATCGCCGACACCCCGGGGCACATCCAGTACACCCGGAACATGGTCACCGGCGCCTCCACCGCCGACCTGGCGCTGATCCTGGTGGACGCGCGCAAGGGCCTGGTGGAGCAGTCCCGCCGGCACGCGTTCCTCTGCTCGCTGCTGCGGGTGCCGCACCTGGTCCTGTGCGTCAACAAGATGGACCTGGTGGACTGGTCGCAGGAGGTCTACGAGCGGATCGCGGACGAGTTCACCGCGTTCGCCGCGAAGCTCGACGTGCCGGACCTGACTGTGGTGCCGGTCTCCGCGCTGCAGGGCGACAACATCGTCACCCGGTCGGAGAACATGCCGTGGTACGAGGGCCCGTCGCTGCTGCACCACCTGGAGCGGGTGCACATCGCCTCGGACCGCAACCTGGTCGACGTGCGGTTCCCGGTGCAGTACGTGATCCGGCCGCAGTCCACCACCGTCACCGACTACCGGGGGTACGCCGGTCAGGTGGCCTCGGGCGTGCTCAAGCCGGGCGACGAGGTGATGGTGCTGCCGTCGGGCTTCACCAGCCGGATCGCGGCGGTGGAGACCGCCGACGGCCCGGTGGACGAGGCGTTCCCGCCGATGTCGGTGACGGTCCGGCTGACCGACGAGCTGGACATCTCCCGCGGCGACATGATCTGCCGGCCGAACAACGCCCCGATGGCCGTGCAGGACATCGAGGCGATGATCTGCTGGATGGACGAGACGCGGCCGTTGCAGGTCGGCGGCAAGTACGCGATCAAGCACACGACCCGCTCGGCGCGGGCGATCGTGCGCGGGCTGCACTACCGGCTGGACATCAACTCGCTGCACCGCGACGAGACCGCCGGTGAGCTGAAGCTCAACGAGATCGGCCGGGTCCGGCTGCGGACCACTGTTCCGCTGCTGGCCGACGAGTACCGGCGTAACCGCACCACCGGCGGCTTCGTGATCATCGACGAGTCGACGAACCGTACGGTCGGCGCCGGCATGATCGTCGAGGCCGGCTGACCCTGGGTTGTAAGGAAGGGCCCCTTGTTAACAGTGCGCTGTTAACAAGGGGCCCTTCCTCTACCGCAGGCGTTAATAAGGGGCCCTTCCTTACACCTCACCCGAGGCGGGTGACGCCGCCGGCCGGGAGGACGGTCAGCGTGCCGGGGGCGGTGAAGCCGCGCTCGGCGTACGCCTCGGTGACGGCGGCGGCCACCGCTTCGGCGGCGCCGGCGTCGACCAGGGCGAGCACGCAACCGCCGAAGCCGCCGCCGGTCATCCGCGCGCCGTACGCCCCGGCGGACAGCGCCGCCTCGACCGCTGTGTCGACCTCCGGCACGGTGATCTCGAAGTCGTCGCGCATGGAGACGTGCGAGGCGGTCAGCAGCGGGCCGGTGTCGCGGACCCGGCCGGCGCGCAGCAGCGCGACCGTGTCGAGCACCCGCTGGTTCTCGGTCACCACGTGCCGGACCCGGCGGCGGGTCTCGTCGTCGTCGAGGCGGGCCAGGGCGGCGTCGAGGCCGGCCACGTCGACGTCGCGCAGCGCGGTCACCCCGAGCGTCTCGGCGGCCCGCTCGCAGCTGCGGCGCCGCGCGGCGTACTCGCCGTCGGCGTGCCGGTGCGGCGCCCGGCTGTCGATCACCAGCACGGCCAGCCCGGCGTCGTCCAGGTCGAACGGGATCTGCTCGATCTCCTCGGTGCGGCAGTCGAGGAACAGCGCGTGCCCGGCCCGGCCGCGGATCACGGCGGACTGGTCCATGATCCCGGTGGGCGCGCCGACGTAGTCGTTCTCGGCCCGCTGGGCGAGCCGGGGCCACCGCTCGGCCGGCAGGTCGAGGTCGCCGAGGTCGACAAGGGCGGCCAGCACCGCCGACTCGATCGCGGCCGAAGAGGAGAGCCCGGAGCCGACCGGCACGTCGGAGGCGACGGCGAGCCGCGCGCCCGGCACGTCGTGGCCGTCGGCGCGCAGCGCCCACACCACCCCGGCCACGTAGGCGGCCCACCCGTCGACCCGGCCGGGCTCGTCGGCCTCCGCCGCGTCGAACTCGACCGGCCGCTCGTCCAGCTCCGACCAGACGGTCCAGCGGCCGTCGGGGGCGGGCGCGGCGGCGACGACGGTACGCAGCGGCAGCGCGAAGGGCAGCACGAAGCCGTCGTTGTAGTCGGTGTGCTCGCCGATCAGGTTGACCCGCCCGGGAGCCGCCCAGCGGCCCGCCGGTTCGGCGCCGTACCGCTGCCGGAAGCCGGCCGTGGCGCGGTCGGCGACGTTCATGAGGGCTGCCCCGCGACGTGTGCCCGGTAGAACTCCCAGGCGTCGCCGACCATGTCGTGCAGGGTCGGCTTGGCCGGCGTCCAGCCCAGCTCGTCGCGGGCGAGCGACGAGGACGCGACCAGCTCGGCCGGGTCGCCCTCGCGGCGGGGAGCCACCTCGACCGGCACCGGGTGCCCGGTGACCTCGCGGACCACGTCGACCACCTGCCGGTTGGTGAAGCCGTTGCCGTTGCCCAGGTTGTAGATCCGGTGCCGGCCCGGGGTGGCCGCGTCCAGCGCGAGCAGGTGGGCGCGGGCCAGGTCCTCGACGTGGATGTAGTCGCGGACGCAGGTGCCGTCGACTGTGGGGTAGTCGTCGCCGAAGAGCTGGAGCTTCTCCCGCCGCCCGGCGGCCACGTCGAGCGCGATCGGGATGAGGTGCGTCTCCGGGTCGTGCCGTTCGCCGATGGCCAGCCCGTCGCGCAGGTACGCCCCGGCGACGTTGAAGTAGCGCAGTGAGACGGCGGCCAGGTCGTGCGCGATCGCCTCGGAGGTGAGCGCCATGTCGACGGCCAGCTTGGTCGCGCCGTAGGTGCTGGTGGGGGCCTTGACGGCGGTCTCCGGGATGGGCAGCTCGGTGGGGTTGCCGTAGACGGCGGCGGTGGAGGAGAAGACCATCCGGGGCACCCGGGCGGCGCGGACCGCGTCGATGAGCGCGATCGAGCCGACCGTGTTGTTGTGCCAGTACAGCTCGGGGCGGATCATCGACTCGCCGGCGGCGATCAGGGCGGCGAAGTGCAGCACGCCGTCGAACCCGGCGTCGGGGGTGAGCACCTGGGCGGCCTCGTGCACCGGCAGGTCGACGTGGGTGGCGTCGGGGGCGAGGGCCTCCCGGTGACCGGTGCGCAGGTCGTCCAGCACGGTCACCCGGTGTCCGTGGTCGAGCAGCATCCGGGTCACCACGCTGCCGATGTAGCCGGCGCCGCCGGTGACGAGCAGTTTCACGTCGGTCCTCCTGCCTGGGCCGCGTCCCGCGGCGGCCGTCCCGCGCTCACCCTACGGCCGGGGGCGGGGTCGCGGCTGTCATGTTGAGCGCGCCTCCATTCCATCATAATCCTTCACGATTGAACAGATTCGAACATTCGGCCACCCGTACGGTGGCCGCTGTCTACCATCCATCTCATGCGGGAGGGTGGTGGTCCCGGGCCCCGGCGGCGACCGTCGGGGCGGCCCCGACGCGAACCCGGCCCGCTGGCCCGTACCGTGGCGCGTCTCGTGGTGCGCGGCGCCGACGGCGCGACCCGCCTGGTGACCGCCCTGCTCGGGGCCAGCCCCACCGCCGGGCGGGAGCGGATCAGCGAGGCCGAACTGCGTGACCTGGTCGCGGCCAACACGCTGCTCGACCCGGACGAACGGCGGATCATCGACGAGGTGCTGGTGGCCGGCGCCCGCCTCGTCCGCGAGGTGATGGTGCCCCGCACCGAGGTGGTCTTCCTCAGCGCGGCGCTGCCGCTGGCGCAGGCGCAGCGGCTGGTCCGGACCGACCCGCACACCCGCTACCCGGTGGTCGACGGCACCCACGACGACGTGGTCGGCCTGGTGCGCCTGCACGACGTGCTGCTGCGGCCGGAACCGGACCGGTCGCTGCTCGTCGGCGACCTGATCCGGGAGGTCAAGCGCCTGCCGGACAGCAAACGCGTGCTCGCGGCGCTCACCGAGATGCGCCGGGAGGGCCACCACTTGGCCGTTGTCGTCGACGAGTACGGCGGCACCGCCGGCATCGTCACCTGCGAGGACCTCGTGGAGGAGTTGGTCGGGGAGATCCGGGACGACGAGCACGGCCCGCTCGAACCGGAGCCCGCCGGCCTGCCCGCGGTCGTCGACGGCCGGCTCAACCTGGCCGACTTCGTCGAGCGCACCGGGGTGCCGCTGCCCGCCGGGCCCTACGAGACGGTGGGCGGGTACGTGATGGCCGCCCTGGGCCGGCTGCCGGTAGCCGGCGACGAGGTGCCGGTGGCTGTCGACCCGGCCACCGGATCGGTGGTCGCCGATCCGGCGGGCTGGCTGCTGCGCGTGCTCACCCTCGACGGCCGGCGGGTGTCCCGCCTGGCGGTCTCCGCCGCGCGGCTGCCCGAGCCCCGCCGCGAGCTCAACGGCCCGCTTCCGTCCGTACCCGCCCGATCCACCGGCCCGTCATGACGGACGCCGGGGCTTGCTGACAGAATTGCCGCCATGTCCGACGTACCCGCCCGCCCGCGCGTCTTCTCCGGCATCCAGCCGACGGCCGACTCGTTCCACCTCGGCAACTACCTGGGCGCGCTGCGGCACTGGGTCGCGTTGCAGGACAGCCACGACGCCTACTACTGCGTGGTCGACCTGCACGCGATCACCGCCGGGCACGACCCGTTGGTGCTCAAGCGCCGCAGCCGGGTGGCCGCCGCGCAGTTGTTCGCGCTCGGCCTCGACCCGGAACGCAGCACGCTGTTCGTGCAGTCGCAGGTGCCCGAGCACTCGCAACTGGCCTGGGTGCTGGGCTGCATCACCGGGTTCGGCGAGGCCGGCCGGATGACCCAGTTCAAGGACAAGTCGCAGAAGCAGGGCAGCGAGCGGGCCAGCGTCGGCCTGTTCACGTACCCGATCCTCCAGGCCGCCGACATCCTGCTCTACCAGGCGAACGCGGTGCCGGTCGGCGAGGACCAGCGGCAGCACCTGGAACTCTCCCGCGACCTGGCGCAGCGGTTCAACTCGCTGTTCGGCAGCACCTTCACGGTGCCCGCCCCGCACATCGTGAAGGACACCGCAAAGATCACCGACCTGCAGGACCCGACGGCCAAGATGTCGAAGTCGTCGTCCTCCCCGGCCGGCATCATCGACCTGCTGGAGGATCCGGCCCGCTCGGCCAAGAAGATCCGCTCGGCGGTCACCGACACCGGCCGTGAGATCGTCTTCGACGCCGAGGGCAAGCCGGGGATCACCAACCTGCTCACCATCTACTCCGCGCTGTCCGGCCGCTCCATCGACGACCTGGTCGCCGCGTACGACGGCAAGGGCTACGGCGACCTGAAGAAGGACCTCGCCGAGGTGGTGCGGGAGTTCGTCACGCCGATCCAGGAACGCACGAACGCCTACCTGAACGACCCGGCCCAGCTCGACAAGCTGCTGGCGCGGGGCGCGGAGAAGGCCCGGTCGGTGGCCGCCGGGACGCTGCGGGACGCGTACGAGCGGGTCGGTTTCTTCCCGCCGGTGCGGTTCGAGTAACGGCCCGGAGGGGCGGAGACGGGTGACGCAGCCGGTGGCCGGAGGGATGGCACGCGACGTGGCGGGCAGTGACACGGCGCCGGGCGGCGCGGACACGATCCAGATCGGGATCGCTGTCGACGTCCCCGAGCCCTGGGGCGGGATGCTCACCCGCCGCCGGGTCGAGGCCGGCGATCCACTCGCCGTACCCGCGCACGTCACCCTCCTCGGGCCCACCGAGATCCCGGTACGCGCGCTGCCCGCCGTCGAGGAGCACCTGGCCGGGGTCGCCGCCACGCACCTGCCGTTCACGCTGCACCTGCGCGGCACCGGCACGTTCCGCCCGGTCACCCAGGTGGTCTTCGTGGCGGTGGCGGCCGGGATCAGCGAGTGCGAACTGCTCGCCGCCGCCATCAACTCGGCCCCCGAACTGCGGCGCGAGCTGCGCTTCCCGTACCACCCGCACGTCACGGTGGCGCAGGACGTGCCGGCCGAGGTGCTCGACAAGGCGTACGAGGACCTGGCCGACTTCTCCGCGTTGTTCCAGGTGGAGGCGTTCACGCTGTTCTCGCACAGCGGCGCGACCCGGTGGCAGCCCCGCCGCGACTTCCGGCTCGGCGGCCGGAGCTGAACATCCGACCGGCCGGGGCCCCTCCACCACGGGCGGAGATCGGCGAGGATGACGGGGTGAACGTCTTCGGCCGGATCGAGGCGGCGGTGGGGCGCCGCATCGACGCGGCCCGGGGCCGGTCGTCGGCCTTCGACCACGTCTGGCGGGCCGGGACGCTCTACGCCGACCTGCTCGCCGGGCGGCTCGCCGCCGCCATCGCGTACTACGGCTTCTTCGCCGTGTTCGCGCTCGCGCTCGTCGCTTACTGGGTCTTCGGCGCGGTGCTGCGGGACAACGAGGAGGTCAGCCGCGGCGCGGCGCACTTCCTGGAGGAGAACCTGCCGTTTCTCGACCCGGCCCAGATCGCCGAGAGCAGCGGCACGGTGGGCGTGGTCGGCCTGGTCATCCTGGTCTTCACCGGCATCGGCTGGGTGGAGGCGATCCGCTCCTCGCAGCGGCTGATGTACGGCTTCAACCAGCAGCCCGGCAACCTGGTGGTGCGCCGCCTCGTCGACCTGGGCGTGCTGGTCGCGGTCTTCGTGCTGCTGTTCGTCTCGGTCGCCGCGGTGGACGCGCTGGAGTCGCTGCTGCGCTTCCTGCTGCGCAGCACCGGCTCGGTGGGCCTGACCACGATCAGCGCGGTGCTGAGCGTGCTCGTCAACGCCGTGCTCGCCGCCGCGCTGCTGCTCGCCGTGCCCCGGCTGCGGATGAGCCGCCGCCGGCTGCGCCCGGCGATCCTGACCATCGCCGTCGGGATCACCCTGCTGAACACAGTGGGGCGCTACTACGTGGTACGCACCGAACGGAACCCCGCGTACACCGTGGTCGCCACCGCAGTGGGCCTGCTGCTCTACCTCTACCTGCTCAACCAGCTGGTGCTCTTCGGCGCGGCGCTCGCCGCCACCAGCCCGTACGGCCGGGTGGTGGACCTGGCCGAGGGCGGTGCCCGGGAGGTGGACGTGGAGGCGGACGTGCTCGACGAGGAGACCGAACCGGGCACGCCGGGAGGGGCGGGATGAGCGCACGGATCCGGATCGACGCCGAGTCGGCGGTGCCGCCGTACGAGCAGGTGCGGGCGCAGTTCGCGGCGCGGATCGGCGACGGGCGGCTGCCGGTGGGCACCCGGCTGCCGGCGGTGCGGCAGCTCGCGGCGGACCTGGGGCTGGCGGTGAACACGGTGGCCCGGGCCTACCGGGAGCTGGAGGCCGCCGGGCTGGTCCAGACGCGCGGCCGGCACGGCACGGTGGTCGCGCCGGGGCGGGACGACGCCGTCGACCGGTTGCAGCAGGCCGCCGCCGGGTACGCCGCCGAGGCGCGCCGCCTGGGCGTCCCGCCGGAGCGGGCGGTCGCCCTGGTCCGTGCGGCGCTGGACGCCGGTACACGTGGCTGAGCGTGGTCCCCTGAGCGGGGAGTCTCCGCCGATGCGTTCCCCGGGGCGGATCCCGGCCGACGATGATGGGCCGGTGGGCGCACTCGTGACACTCGACCTGCCGGACGACTCGCCGATGCTCGGCCTGCCGTGGATCATCACGTTCGGTCCGCTCGGCGCCGACGACGAGTGGGAGCCGGTGGTCTGCGGCCCGTACGAGCGGGCGCACGCGCTGGCGCTGGCCGAGGCGGTGGTGGCCGAGGAGCAGCTGATGGCGGTGGTGGAGCCGCTGCTGCCCGCGCTCACGCCGGAGGAGATCCGGGGCGAGATCGCCGCCGCGCAGATCGCCGCCGAGGACGAGGCGGCCGAGATCGACCAGGCCGACCTGTACGGCGACTTCGAGGACGTCATCGACGAGGAACTGGAACGGGCCGCCGAGCGCGAGCCGGAGCCCGAGCCGGCGAAGGCACCCGACCGGGAGGAGATCCGGGCCGGGTTCGCCCGGATCGCCGCGCTGCTCACCGCCAAGGGCGGCTGAGGACGCTCAGCGCGGCGGCCCGTCGAGCACGCAGAACTCGTTGTCCTCCGGGTCGACGAGCACCACGAACCCCTCCGCGCCGGTCTGCCCGACGTCGGCGAGCCGGGCGCCGAGCCCGATCAGTCGCTTGACCTCCGCCGTCTGCCCCTCGTCGGCGACCAGGTCCAGGTGGAGCCGGTTCTTGCCGCGTTTCGGGGTGCCGCTGCCCTGCAACCAGACGGTCGGGCCGGGCCGGCCGGGCGGCGGGTAGAGCTTCGCGTTGCCGTCGTCGCCCTGGGAGACGGTGTAGCCGAGGGCGGCCGACCAGAACCGGGCCATCAGGTCCAGGTCGCTGACGTCGAGGGTGTACTGCGCGACGTGTGCGGTCATCCCCCGGTGGTACCCCGGGCCCTCGGGACGGACACCGGCCCCCCGGGAGCGGACTCCCGAGGGGCCGGGGCCACCTCACCCCCCCACCACAAGGGGTCGGCAGCCCAGCCGCCCGTCGGCGCGGGGCACAACGGACGGCCAGGTCGATGGCGGGTTACCCGGCTGGACGCCGTTCGAACCACGCGGCCGCGTCCACCGGCAGGACGTGCCCGTCGCCCCGCTCGGTGAGCTCGGCGCTCGCGACCAGCGGGCGGCCGTGGCCGCTCACCGTCACGTCGGCGCCGCTGATGTTGACCACACAGGTCACCTCGGCGTCCCCGGCGGCGCGGCGGAACGCCAGTACGCCGGGCTCGGTCTCCAGCCAGGTGATCCCGTCCAGGCCGGCCAGCGCCGGGTGCTCGTGCCGGGTGCGCAGCGCGGTCCGGTACAGCTCCAGCGTCGAGCCGGGCACCCCGGTCTGGGCGGCCACCGACAGCGACCGCCAGGTCGCCGGCGCCGGCAGCCAGCTCAGCTCGCTGCCGTCGGGCCCGAAGCCGTACGGGGGCAGGTCGCCGCCCCACGGGATGGGTACCCGGCAGCCGTCCCGGCTCTCCCCGGTACGCCGGAACGCCGGGTCCTGCCGCAGCTCGTCGGGGAGGTCCAGCACCTCCGGCAGGCCCAGCTCCTCGCCCTGGTAGACGTACGCGCAGCCGGGCAGCGCGAACATCAGCAGCGCGGCGGCGCGGGCACGGCGCAGGCCGACCTCGCCGTCGCCGTACCGGGTGACGTGCCGCTGCCGGTCGTGGTTGGAGAGCACCCAGGTGGTGGGCGCGCCGACGATCGTCGCCTCGGCCAGCGCGGTGTCGATCACCTTGCGGAACGAGTCGGCCGACCAGGTGGCGTCGAGGAAGTCGAAGCTGAACGCCTGGTGCAGCTCGTCCGGGCCGATGTAGCGGGCCAGCCGCTGCGGGGTCTCGGCCCACGCCTCGGCGACTGCCATCCGGCCGCCCGGGTAGCTGTCCAGGATCGGGCGCCAGTCGCGGTAGATGTCGTGCACCTCGTCCTGGTCGAAGTACGGCAGCCGGCCCTTGCCCAGCAGCTCGGACTGGCGCTGGCCGGTGGTCATCGAGTTGAAGCCGACGTCCGGCAGGCCCTCGGCCTTGATCATCCCGTGGGCCACGTCGATCCGGAAGCCGTCCACGCCCCGGTCCAGCCAGAAGCGGAGCACGTCCTCGAACTCGGCCCGCACCTCCGGGTGGCGCCAGTTCAGGTCCGGCTGCGCCGGGTCGAACAGGTGCAGGTACCACTGGCCGTCGACCACGCGCGTCCAGGCCGGGCCGCCGAAGATGCTCTCCCAGTCGTTCGGCGGCAGCTCGCCCTGCTCGCCCTTGCCGTCGGCGAACAGGTAGCGCTCGCGCTCCGGCGAACCCGGTCCGGCGGCGAGCGCGGCGGTGAACCACGGATGCGCGCTCGAGGTGTGGTTCGGCACCATGTCGACGATGATCCGCAGACCGAGCGCGTGGGCGTCGGCGATCATCTCGTCGAAGTCGGTCAGGTTGCCGAACAGCGGGTCGACGTCGCGGTAGTCGGCCACGTCGTAGCCGGCGTCGACCTGCGGCGAGGTGTAGAACGGCGTCAGCCAGAGCGCGTCCACGCCGAGGTCGCGCAGGTACGGCAGGCGCTGCCGGATGCCCTGGAGATCACCCACACCGTCGGAGTTCGCGTCAGCGAAGCTGCGGACGTACACCTGGTAGACGACAGCGGACCGCCACCAGTCGTCGTCGGCGGTGCGTGGGGTGGTGCTGGGGGCGGAGGTCATCGCTGTCGATCCCGTTCTGTGGCGGCTTCTGGTGCGGCGCAGGGTGTCAGAGCAGAATGCCGCCACGGCCCTGCAAGAGTCAAGCATTCCTTGCGCAAGAAATGACGGCCATCACCCACGGGCTGGCGCCACCGCCCGCCGCCCCGTCTCCCGCATCCCGAGACGCCCCACCTCTCGCGCCCCGCTCTCGGCTCTCCCGCTCCGAGGGGGTGATCAAGGGGTTTGTGTCCGGGATGGAGATCGACTCGGCCGCGAACTCCTTGATCAACCGCAGGAGGGGGTGCGGCGGCGGGGAGGGGAGAGGAGAGGGGTGTCAGGCGGGGATGGGGAGGGAGGGGGAAGGGGTGGCGGGGCGCTGGCGGGCCGGCGGGCTCGCGGGCTTGGCCACCGCTGTCGAGCCGCGCACCACCAGCTCGGGGCGGAACAGGTATTCGGAGTTGGGGGAGGGGTGACCGTTGATCTCGTCGACCAGGGCGCGGACCGCGGCGACCGCCATGGCGGCGACCGGCTGGCGCACCGTGGTCAGCGGCGGGTCGGTGAAGGCCATGAGCGGGGAGTCGTCGTACCCGACCACGGAGATGTCGCCGGGCACCGACAGCCCGCGCTGGCGGGCGGCCCGGATCGCGCCGAGCGCCATCAGGTCCGAGCCGCAGACGAGTCCGGTCACGCCACGCTCGATGAGCCGGCCGGCGGCGGCCTCGCCACCCTCGACGCCGAACAGCGACAGCTCGGTCAGCTCGGACAGCTCGTCGGAGGTGATGTCGGTCAGGCGCCCCATCGCGGCCTTGTAGCCGGCGACCTTGCGCTGCACCGGCACGAACCGGTCCGGGCCGGTGATCAGGCCGATCCGGCGGTGCCCGAGCGCGACCAGGTGGGCGACCGCCAGTTCGGCGGACTCCCTGTCGTCGCAGGAGACGAACGGCGCGGGGATCCCCGGCGCGTACCCGTTGATCATGACGATCGGCAGCGGCCGGGCCAGCAGCGTGCGGTAGCGGTCGTGGTCCGCCGCGGTGTCGGCGTGCAGGCCGGAGACGAAGACGATGCCGGAGACCTGCCGGTCCAGCAGCATCTCCACGTACTCGTCCTCGCGGACGCCGCCCGGCGTCTGCGTGCAGAGCACCGGTGTGTAGCCGGTGGGGGCGAGCGCGGACTCGATGATCTGGGCGAACGCCGGGAAGATCGGGTTGTCCAGCTCCGGCACGACCAGGCCGACAAGTCCGGCGCTGCGCTTGCGCAGCCGGGCCGGTCGCTCGTAGCCGAGCACATCGAGGGCGGTCAGGACGGCCTGCCGGGTCTCGGGGGCCACACCGGGGCGGTCGTTGAGCACCCGCGACACCGTGGCCTCGCTGACTTCAGCCTGTTGGGCGATGTCGGATAGTCGAGCGCGCATGTGCGGCACTTTAGCCCAACGGCAAAGTCTTGCGTACACTTCTGCAAGCCCTTCCATTCTCTGCAACCTCTTGCTAACGTCCCCGCAACATGCGAGAGCAGCGGCGCAGCATCTCGGCGCCGGTCAGCAAGAAATTTCAGAGGTTTCCACTGGCGGGCCGCCCTTCCCCCGGCGGGCCGCCATGACGACAGGAGTACCGATGCGCATCCGTACCGCGGGTGTGGTCGCCGTCCTCGGCCTGGCGCTCGCCGCCTCCGGCTGTGGTGACAGCGGCAGCGACGACAAGCCGGCCGCCGGCGAGTCCGCCAAGGCGACCGGCGGCAAGCTGGTGATCTGGGCCGACGACAAGCGCACGGCCGCGCTCAAGCCGTTCGCCGAGGAGTTCGGCAAGGAGAACGGCGTGACCGTCGAGGTCCAGGCCGTCTCCAAGGACCTGCAGACCAACTTCGTCACCGCCTCGCAGCAGGGCAGCGGCCCGGACGTCGTGGTCGGCGCGCACGACTGGATCGGCAACCTGGTCCAGAACGGCGCCATCGACCCGGTGCAGCTCCCGGCCGAGCAGAAGTCCGGCTTCAACGAGACCGCGATCAAGGCGGTCACGTTCAACGGCCAGCTCTACGGCGTGCCCTACGCCACCGAGAACGTCGCGCTGATCCGTAACACCGAGCTGGCCCCCGAGGCGCCGAAGACGATCGAGGACCTGGTCGCCGCCGGCAAGAAGCTCAAGGCCGAGAAGAAGGCCAGCGAGATCCTGTGCCTGCAGTCCGGCCAGAACGGCGACGCGTACCACATCTACCCGCTCTACACCTCGGGCGGCGGCTACCTGTTCGGCACCGCGGCGAACGGCGACTACGACCCGAAGGACCTGGGCGTGGGCAAGCCGGAGTCGATCGCTGCCTTCCAGAAGATCGCCAAGCTGGGTGAGAAGGGCGAGGGTGCGCTGAAGCGCTCCATCACCGGCGAGAACTCCATCGCCACCTTCACCGGCAAGAAGTGCGCGTTCCTGGTCTCCGGCCCGTGGGCCGTGGCCGACGCCAAGAAGGCCAACATCTCCTACGACATCTCCCCGGTCCCCGGCTTCGCCGGTGGCAAGGAGGCCCAGCCGTTCGTGGGCGTCCAGGCGTTCTACGTGGCCGCCAAGGGCAAGAACAAGGCCCTGGCCCAGGAGTTCGTCACCAACTACGTGACCAAGCCCGAGCTGGCCGTCGCGCTGTACAAGGCCGAGCCGCGCCCGCCGGCGCTGACCGCCGCCTTCGACCAGGTCAAGGGCGAGGACCCGGACCTGGCCAAGTTCTCCGAGGCCGGCAAGAACGGCCAGGTGCTCCCGGCGATCCCGGCCATGGCCGCGATCTGGGACCCGTTCGGCAAGGCGGAGGCCGCCATCATCGGCGGCGCCGACCCGGCCAAGACGATCACGGCCGCCGGCAAGACCATCCAGGGTCAGATCAAGTAATGAGCGCGCCGCTGTCCGGCCCGGGGTCTGCACCGCAGGCCCCGGGCCGGGAGCCCGTACGCCGTGGGCTCCCGCGCACGTCCCGTACCGCGCGGCAACACGCGCCGATCACCGCGACCGGCCTCGTCGTCAAGGTGATCCTGCTCGGCCTGGTGGCCGGGATCGCGATCTGGGCGGCCTTCCCGCTCATCGAGGCCGAGCACTGGATCGCGCTGGGCGTCCTGGCGGTCACCACCGCCGGCCTGTTCTACCTCTACCTGAGCCGCCGGCACATCCCGGCCAAGTACCTGGTCCCCGGCACCCTCTTCCTGATCGCCTTCCAGGTCTTCCCGGTGCTCTACACCGCGAGCACCGCGTTCACGAACTTCGGCGACGGCCACCGGGGCAGCAAGGACGACGCGATCGTCGCCGTGCAGACCTCCTCGGTGAAGCAGGTGCCCGGCTCGACCGAGTACAACCTCACCGTCGCCACCACCGGCGACCCGGCGACCGGTGACCTGGTGTTCCTGCTCGGCGACCCGAAGACCAAGGAGGTCTTCGCCGGCGACGCGGGCGGGCTGCGCAAGCTCGACGCCGCCGACGTCGAGGTGAGCAGCCTCAGCGGCAAGATCACCGCCGCGGACGGCTACACCCTGCTGAACATCGGACAGGCCAGCGCCCGCAGCGAGGCGGTCACCGCGCTCGTCGTGCCCACCGACGAGGGCGCCATCCGCTCCAACGGCCTGACCCGGGCGTACGAGGGCAAGGCCATCCGGGCGTACGACGCCGGATGCGACTGCGTCAAGGACAGCGAGACCGGCAAGACGTGGACCGCGGACGAGAGGTCCGGCTCCTTCGTCGCCGCCGACGGTGAGCGCCTCGCCCAGGGCTGGAAGGTCGACGTCGGGCTGAAGAACTTCAGCGCCGTGCTCACCGACCCGAACATCTCCGGCCCGTTCTTCGGCACGCTGGCCTGGAACTTCGCGTTCGCGATCGGCTCCACCGGGCTGACCTTCCTGCTCGGCATGGCCATCGCGCTCGCGCTGCACTCACCCCGGATGCGCGGCACCAACCTCTACCGGATGGTGCTGATCCTGCCGTACGCCATGCCGTCGTTCGCCATGCTGTTGATCTGGCGGGACATGTTCAACACGGACTTCGGCCTGCTCAACAACCTGTTCGGGCTGAACGTCGACTGGTTCGGCGGCAACTGGTCCGCCCGGATCGCCGTGCTGCTGGTGCAGTTGTGGCTCGGCTACCCGTACATGTTCCTGGTGGCCACCGGCGCGTTGCAGGCCATCCCCCGGGAGCTGACCGAGGCGACCTCGGTCGACGGCGCGTCGCCCTGGCAGTCGTTCCGGGCGGTCACCCTGCCGCTGCTGCTGGTGGCGCTGTCGCCGCTGCTGATCGCGTCGTTCGCGTACAACTTCAACAACGTCAACGCGATCCTGTTCACCACCGAGGGCGGCCCGTTCGCGCCGGACAACCCGACGAACGGCGCCACCGACCTGCTGATCACCTACACGTACCGGCTCGCGTTCGGCGCGCAGGGCGCCGAGTTCGGCCTGGCCGCCACCGTCTCGATCTTCATCTTCGCGATCGTGGCGACGGTGTCGGCGATCAGCTTCCGGCGGACCCGCAAGCAGGAGGAGGTGTACTCGTGACCACCATCGCGGAGACGCCCACACCCACTGGCACCCGCACGCCGGCCCGCCGCTCGCGCAGCCGCTGGTTCGCCCAGGTGGGCTGGCGGCACCTGGTCGGAGTGGTGGCTGTGGCGTTCAGCCTCTTCCCGATCCTGTTCGTGATCTCGGCGGCGTTCAACCCGCTCGGCACGCTCTCCTCCACCGAGCTGCTGCCGACCGGGGCGTCGCTGGAGAACTTCACCAACCTGTTCGACAACACCGCGTTCGGCCACTGGTTCCTCAACTCGCTGCTGCTCGCGGGCGTGGCCAGCTTCGCGTCGATCTTCCTGTCGTCGCTCGCGGCGTACGCGTTCTCCCGGATGCGTTTCGCCGGGCGCCGGGTCGGCCTGCTGGCACTGCTGCTGATCCAGATGTTCCCGCAGTTCCTGGCGATCGTGGCGATCTTCTTGATCTTCACCACGCTCACCGACCTCTACCCGGCGATCGGGTTCAACACCCCGTGGGGCCTGTTCCTGCTCTACATGGGTGGCGCGCTGGGTGCGAACACCTGGCTGATGAAGGGCTTCTTCGACACGCTGCCGAAGGAGCTGGACGAGTCGGCCACCATGGACGGCGCGTCGCACGTGCAGGTCTTCTTCCGGATCATGCTGCCGCTGGTGGCGCCGATCCTGGCGGTGACCGGCCTGCTCGCGTTCATCGGGTCGATCAACGAGTTCATCATCGCCAACGTGTTCCTCACCGAACCCGAGTCGAAGACCCTCGCGGTCGGCATGTTCGGCCTGGTCGCGGGCGAGCGCAACAACAACTTCGGGATGTTCGCGGCGGGCACGCTGCTCACCGCGATCCCCACGGTGCTGGTGTTCCAGCTGCTCCAGCGCTACATCGTCTCCGGGCTTACCTCCGGAGCGGTAAAGGGCTGAGCCTCCTCGGCTCACGCTGCGGCAAGGGCGTCGTGTCGGCGTACACCGGAGCGGTTCTCGGGCGGACCGCCGCGGTCGGGTGAAACCGGCCGCGGCGGGTGCCCGCCCCTCTCCCTGTCGGTACGACGCGAAAGGCAGCACCATGTCCCTTCAGCCGCACCACGACGGTTCCGCCACCTACGTCCCGGAGCAGGAGCCCGCGCTCGGGCAGACGGTGCCGGTCCTCGTCCGGGTCCCGGCCGGCACCGGCGTCTCCCAGGTGCACGTGCGCACCACAGGCGACGGCGAACCGCGCTTCGCCGAGGCACGGATCGACCGCACCGACGGCGGCGACGTGTGGTGGCGGGCCGACGTCGAGGTCCGCAACCCGGTCAGCAACTACCGCTTCCTGCTCGACGGCGAACGCGGCACCCGCTGGCTGAACGCCGCCGGCCTGGCCGGGCACGACGTGCCCGACAACGGCGACTTCAAGCTGGTCAGCTACGCTCCGCCGCCGGCCTGGGCCCGCGACGCGGTGATCTACCAGATCTTCCCGGACCGGTTCGCCCGCTCGGCCGCCGCCGACGGCCGGACCGTGCCGGACTGGGCCATCGGATGCGACTGGGACACCCCTGTCATCGGACGCGGCCCGGAGACGCCCCGGCAGTTCTACGGCGGCGACCTCGACGGGATCACCGAGCGCCTGGACCACCTGGACCGGCTCGGCGTCAACACCGTCTACCTCACGCCGGTCTTCCCGGCCCGTTCCAACCACAGGTACGACGCGTCGAGCTTCGACACCGTCGACCCGCTGCTCGGCGGCGACGCGGCGCTGGCCCGGCTCGCCGACGCGGTGCGCGCCCGGGGCTGGCGGCTGCTCGGCGACATCACCAGCAACCACACCGGCGACGCCCACGACTGGTTCACCGCAGCCGTCTCCGACGTGCACGCGCCGGAACGCGACCTGTACTACTTCGACCTGGCCGGCGGCGACTACGAGTCGTGGAACGGGGTGAAGTCGCTTCCCAAGCTCAACTGGGGCAGCGCGGAGCTGCGCCGACGGTTCGCCACCGCCGAGGACTCGCTGCTGCGCCGCTGGCTGCGCCCGCCGTACGGGCTGGACGGCTGGCGTGTCGACGTGGCGAACATGACCGGCCGGCGCGGCGCGGACGCGTACACCCACGAGGTGGCGCGGCTGCTGCGCGAAGTGGTCGCCGAAACCCGGCCGGACGGCCTGCTGCTGGCCGAGCACGGCCACGACCACACCGGTGACCTGGACCGCGACGGCTGGCACGGGACGATGAACTACGCCGGCTTCACCGACCCGGTCTGGTCCTGGCTGCGACACGGCGACGACCCGGTGCCGAACTTCCTCGGCACCCCGGGCGGGGTCCGGCGGCGCGACGCGGACGCGGTGCTCGCCACCATGAACACCTACCGGTCGCTGGTGTCGTGGCGGTCGTACACGCACTCGTGGCAGCTGCTCGGCTCGCACGACTCGGCCCGGATCCGCACTGTGGTCGGCGACGCGGCCCGGCAGGAGGTGGCGGCCGGACTGCTCGCCACGATGCCCGGCACGCCTGTGGTCTTCGCCGGGGACGAGCTGGGCCTGACCGGTACGAACGGGGAGGGCTCGCGTACCCCGATGCCGTGGCACCGGCCCCAGAGCTGGGACCGGCGCACGTTCGACGCGTACCGGTCGTTGCTGACGCTGCGCCGCGACGAGCCGGCGCTGCGGCACGGCGGCCTGCGGTGGGTGCACACGGACGCGGACACGCTCGTCTTCCTGCGCGAGGCGCCCGGGTCGACGGTGCTGGTGCTGGCGAGACGCGCCCCCGGCACCCCGGTCCGCCTGGCCGGCCTGCCCGCCGCCGAGAACGTCTACGGCGACGCCCCCGCCCTCCACCCCGACGCCGAGGGCGCGGTGACCCTCCCCGCCGACGGCCCCACCTTCCAGGTCTGGCGCCTGCACCAGCCCTGACCTCTCGCGATCTTGCGGTTGCGGCCCTTGCGGCGCGGCTTTCGTCCCGTTGTGTCGGGGCGGTAACCGCAAGATCGCGGGGGAGGTGGTCACGGTATGACGGCAGCTCGGCCGGGTCATTACTACAAAGCGTCGTTGATGAGGGAGGATGGGGCGCGTGGAAGCTCTTCGACTGATTCTTCTCTACGTCCATCTGATCGGTTTCGCGCTGTTGCTCGGCGGTGGGATCGCCCAGTACGTCAGCGGCCGGCTGCGCATCAACGCGGCCATGCTCTGGGGCGCGATCATCCAGGTCCTCACCGGCATCGGGCTGTCCGCCCCGCTGCGTGACGGCGACGAGCCGGCGCCGGCAAAACTTGTTACCAAGTTGGTGCTCGCGCTGGTCATCTTCGTCATGGTCTTCTTCTCCCGGAAGCGGGAGACCGTCAACCGTGGCCACTTCCTCGCGATCGTCGGGTTGACGCTGGTCAACGCCGCCGTCGCAGTGTTCTGGCGTTAGTCCGCCAGGCGTCGGGGAAGCTCGGGAAAACGGACGTTCGCGACACCACCGCGCACGCCCGCCGGCCGGATAAGTGACCTGCCCCACGCAAGGGTTACACCGGGGTAACGGACGCTCAACAGTCGTGCACGATTGTCGGCCGGTGGGTGGGCGCGGGCGTACGCTCCCGTCCGTAACGTGGGACGCCGGCCGCAC
Organism: Micromonospora sp. NPDC049151; assembly: GCF_040648395.1. Lineage (NCBI taxonomy): Bacteria > Bacillati > Actinomycetota > Actinomycetes > Micromonosporales > Micromonosporaceae > Micromonospora > Micromonospora sp. NPDC049151. The sequence goes on along the minus strand of NZ_JBEZDP010000021.1, from coordinate 52,893 downwards.
ATCGCAGGTCGGCGAAGGGCTGCGCACCGTGCACGACGCGGTGTGCAAGGGGAAGGAGACGTCTTGCGCTCTGTGCGTGGGATGCGGATTGCCTCCGTCATTGCGGCGGGTGGACTCGTGCTGGGCGCTGCCGCGTGTGGTGAGGCTCCGGACGACGACAACAACGCCGGTGGCGACGGCGGCAAGAAGTTCAGCGCCTGCATGGTGACTGACGTCGGCGGCGTCGACGACAAGTCCTTCAACGCCTCGGCCTGGAAGGGCCTGCAGGAGGCGCAGAAGGAGAACGACAAGATCGACATCAAGTACGTCCAGTCGAAGGCCGAGGCGGACTACGAGGTCAACCTGACCGGGTTCGTCAACCAGAAGTGCGACTTCATCCTGGCCGTCGGTGGCCTGATGTCGGACGCCACCAAGGCGGCGGCGGAGAAGAACCCGAACCAGCAGTTCGCCATCGTCGACGCCAACCCGGGTGTGACGAACGTCTTCCCGATGCAGTTCGACACCGCGCAGGCCGCGTTCCAGGCCGGCTACCTGGCCGCCGGGATGAGCAAGACCGGCAAGGTCGGCACCTACGGTGGCCTGCCGATCCCGCCGGTCACCATCTTCATGGACGGCTTCGCCGACGGCGTGGCGTACTACAACAAGGCCAAGAGCAAGAACGTCCAGGTTCTCGGCTGGGACAAGGCCGCCCAGAAGGGCTCCTTCGCCAACTCGTTCGAGAAGCAGGACGAGGGCAAGAAGGTCTCCGACGCGCTCGTCGCGCAGGGTGCCGACATCGTCATGCCGGTCGCCGGCGGCGCCGGTCTGGGCACCACCTCCGCGGCCAAGGCCTCGGGCGGCAAGTACTCGACCGTCTGGGTGGACATCGACGGCTGCGAGAGCACCCCGGACTGCTCGGCGATCCTGACCACCGTCGTCAAGAACATCCCGGACGCCGTCAAGGAGGCCGCGCTGAAGGCCGCCGGCGGCGAGAAGCTCCAGGCCACCCCGGGCTTCGTCGGCACGCTCGCCAACAACGGCGTCTCGATCGCGCCGTACCACGACTTCGACAGCAAGGTCCCGGCGGACCTGAAGGCCGAGGTCGACAAGATCAAGACGGACATCGCGGCCGGCACCATCACCGTCACCTCGAAGGCCCAGCCGACCAAGTGACAGTTCCGCCGGCCCCCACGGTGCGATCATCGGCAGCGGGGGCCGGCGGACACCAGGTTTGACGATCCGGCCGTCCCGGCGCAACGGGGAAGGTACCCCCGGCGCCGGGGCGGCCGATCAGCTTGACTCCCCCCGACATCCCCACCCGGCGTGGTGGCGGCGCGGCAGGTCGCTACGCTGCACCATCGCTCGCACTCCAGGAGGTTGCGCTGAGACTCGAACTGCGCGGCATCACCAAACGGTTCGGTGATCTGGTCGCCAACGACCAGATCGACCTGACGGTGGAGCCTGGAGAGATCCACGCCCTGGTCGGCGAGAACGGCGCCGGCAAGTCGACCCTGATGAACGTGCTCTACGGCCTCTACCAGCCGGACGAGGGCGAGATCCTGGTCGACGGCAAGCCGCTGAAGCTGAAGGGCCCGTCGGACGCGATCGCCGCCGGGATCGGGATGGTGCACCAGCACTTCATGCTGGTGCCGGTCTTCACCGTGGCCGAGAACGTGATGCTCGGCGCCGAGCAGGTCAAGGGGCCCTTCGCCGGGATCCTCGACCGGCGGCGGGCCCGGCGCGAGGTCGCCGAGGTGTCCGAGCGGTACAACCTGCGGGTCGACCCGGACGCGGTGATCGAGGACCTGCCGGTCGGCATCCAGCAGCGGGTGGAGATCGTCAAGGCCCTCACCCGCGACGTCGACCTGCTGATCCTCGACGAGCCGACCGCCGTGCTCACCCCGCAGGAGACCGAGGAGCTGCTCACGGTCATGCGGTCGCTCAAGGCCGCCGGCAAGTCGATCGTGTTCATCACCCACAAGCTGGGCGAGGTGAAGGCCATCGCCGACCGGATCACCGTGATCCGGCGCGGGAAGACGGTCGGCACCGCCGAGCCGAGCGCCAGCCGGGACGAACTGGCCGCGCTGATGGTGGGACGCAGCGTCCGGCTGACGGTGGACAAGAAGCCGGCCACGCCGGGCAGGCCGGTCCTGGAGGTCGCCGGCCTGGTTGTGGACGACGACCGGCAGGTACGCGCTGTCGACGGCGTCGACCTGACAGTGCACGCCGGTGAGGTGCTCGGCGTGGCGGGCGTGCAGGGCAACGGCCAGATCGAGCTGATCGAGGCGATCATGGGCCTGCGCCCGACGCTCGCCGGCACGATCAGCCTCGACGGCGAGCCGACGTCCGGCTGGTCGACGAAGAAGGTGCTCCACGCCGGCGTCGGCTACGTGCCGGAGGACCGCAGCGTGGACGGCCTGGTCAAGGAGTTCTCCGTGGCGGAGAACCTGGTGCTGGACATCTACGACCGGCCGCCCTTCGGCAAGGGCCTGTCGCTCAAGCCCGAGGCCATCGCGAAGTCGGCCCGGGAACGGATCGAGCAGTTCGACGTCCGTACCTCCTCGGCCGACGCGGCGGTCGGCACGCTCTCCGGCGGCAACCAGCAGAAGGTGATCGTGGCGCGGGAGCTGTCCCGGCCGCTGAAGCTCTTCATCGCGGCCCAGCCCACCCGGGGCGTGGACGTCGGCTCGATCGAGTTCATCCACAGCCGGGTCATCCGCGAGCGGGACATCGGTACCGCGGTCATGGTGGTCTCCAGTGAGCTGGACGAGGTGATCGGCCTGGCCGACCGGATCGCGGTCATGTACCGCGGCCGGATCATCGGCATCGTCGGCCCGGACACCCCGCGTGAGGAGATCGGCCTGCTGATGGCCGGCATCACCCCGGACGCCGCCACCGCTACCGACGACGGCCCTGGCAACGAGGACGAGGCATGACCAACCCGAACCCCGTCTCGGGCTCGCCGGACAAGGAACCGGCGACCGAGGCGCAGGAGTCGCTGAGCGAGGCCCGGGCGACGCCGACGCAGCCGGCCGGTGACACCGAGCAGACGGTCCCGGCCACCGCGACCGCCAAGAAGCCGGCCCCGCCGGGCGAATCCCGCCGCGACATGGGCCGGATGTTCCTGGACAACCTCTGGGCGGCCAACACGGTCACCGTGACAGTGCTCGCGGTGCTGCTGGCCATGGTGGTCGGCGCGGTGCTGATCATCGTGTCCGACCCGGAGGTGCTCGCCACCTACAGCTACATCACGGCCCGCCCCTCCGACGCGCTGAACGCCAGCTGGACGGTGGTCAGCGAGGCGTACGCGAACCTGTTCAAGGGCGCGATCTTCGACCCGGACGCGGTCGGCTTCACCGCCGCCATGAGCCCGATCTCGGAGACGCTCACCTACGCCGCGCCGCTCGTCTTCACCGGCCTGTCGGTGGCGCTCGCCTTCCGCGGCGGCCTGTTCAACATCGGCGCCCAGGGTCAGGCGACGATCGCCGTCATCCTGGCCGCCGTGGCCGGCTTCGCGCTGCCGCTGCCGCCCTTCGTGCACCTGCTGGTGGCGCTGATCGCGGGCGCGCTCGGCGGCGCGCTCTGGGGCTTCATCCCCGGCATTCTCAAGGCCCGGGCCGGCGCGCACGAGGTGATCAACACGATCATGCTCAACTACGTGGCGGTCTACTTCCTGTCCTGGATCATCGTCCAGAACGGGGTGCAGAACCCGAACCGGTCGGACGCGATCAGCAAGCCGGTCGACTCCTCCGCGCAGCTGCCCCGGCTGCTCGGCGAGGACCTGCGGGTGCACGCCGGCATCCTGCTCGCGGTGGCGGCCACCTGGTTCATCGCCTGGCTGCTCAACCGCTCCACGCTCGGCTTCGAGCTGCGGGCCGTGGGCGCGAACCCGGACGCGGCCCGGACCGCCGGCATCAGCGTCACGAAGACGTACGTGCTGGTGATGGTGCTCGCGGGCATGCTGGCCGGTCTCGGCGGTTCGACCATGGTGCTCGGCACCACCGCCACCGCGCTGACCCCGCTGGTGATCGCGCAGATCGGGTTCGACGGCATCCTGGTCGCGCTGCTCGGCCGCGTGAAGCCGTGGGGCGTGCTGCTGGCGGCGCTGCTGTTCGGCGCGCTCCAGGCCGGCGGCAACCGGATGCAGTCCTACTCCGGCATCTCGCTGGAACTGGTCACCGTGCTCCAGGCGCTCATCGTCATCTTCATCGCCGCGCCTGCCCTGGTGAAGACGATCTTCCAGCTCCGGGCGGCCCGCGCCGCCCGGTTGCAGACGAGCCTCGCGAAGGGCTGGTGAGCATGTCCACCACCGCTGTCCCCGAGGTCGCCGTTACCGCGGTCGACGAGGGTTTCTGGACCCGTAACCGGAAGATCGGCGCGGTCCTGCTGGCGCTGGGTGTGCTCGCGGCGGTGCTGTTCGGCGCGCTCGCGACCGACCAGCACGCGCGGTTCACGCTCAGCGAGACCGAGGGCGGGGCCGCCCTGGAGATCAACGGCACGGTCGGCGCGATCCTGTTCGGGCTGATCACCGCCGGGGCCGGAGGCGCGCTGCTGGCCGGCGTGCCGAAGCGCTGGTTCACGCTGCTGCTCGGCGCCGGGCTGGTCGCCTTCGTGCTGAGCTTCCTGTGCTGGCAGGTCTCCGCCGCGCCCGAGGGCCGCAACTTCATGCCGCTGGTGAACGTCGTACGCGGCACGTTCATCCTGGCCCTGCCGCTGATCTTCGGCGCGCTCGCCGGTGTGCTGTGCGAGCGCTCCGGCGTGGTCAACGTGGCCATCGAGGGTCAGCTCCTGATGGGCGCGTTCTCCGGCGCGCTGTTCGGCAGCATGTCCGGCAGCGTCTGGGTGGGCCTGGTGGCCGCCGCCGTCGGCGGCGCGTTCATCTCGTTCCTGCTGGCGGTGTTCTCCATCCGCTACCTGGTCGACCAGGTCGTCATGGGCATCGTGCTCAACCTGCTCGCGGTCGGCATCACCGGCTTCCTCTACGAGCGGCTGATGCAGACCGACGCGGCGAAGTACAACAGCGCGCCCCGGTTCGGCAACTGGGAGATCCCGCTGCTGTCCGACATCCCGCTGCTCGGCCCGGCGCTGTTCCGGGGCAACATCTTCCTCTACCTCGGCCTGCTGCTGGTGCTCGTCATCCACCTGGCGCTGTTCCGCACCCGGTGGGGCCTGCGGACCCGCTCGGTGGGCGAGCACCCCACCGCCGCCGACACGCTGGGCGTGAAGGTGCTGCGGCTGCGCTACCGCAACGTGATCCTTGCCGGTCTGGTGGCCGGTGTCGGCGGCGCCTCGTACACGCTGGCGCTCTACTCGTTCACCAAGAACATGATCGGCGGTAAGGGCTTCATCGCCCTGGCCGCGCTGATCTTCGGCCGGTGGAGCCCGACCGGCGCGCTGCTGGCGGCGCTCTTCTTCGGCTTCGCCGACCAGCTCGCCACCTACCTGGGCGCGATCGGCAGCAGCATCCCGAGCCAGTTCCTGGCGATGCTGCCGTACCTGGCGACGATCCTGGCCGTGGCCGGGCTGGTCGGCAAGGTCCGGGCACCGGCCGCCGACGGCAAGCCGTACATCAAGGGCTGACCGCCCGCCGCGACACCGATGCCCGGCGGGGCGACCCGCCGGGCATCGTCGTCTCCGGCCGCAACCGCGACCGATCGGCGTTGACTGGGCAGAATGGGGATTGTGATGGAGATCGACTGGGAGCGGCTGCGGGCCGCCGCCACCGAGGTGATGCGGCACGCCTACGTGCCGTACTCGAAGTTCCCGGTGGGCGCCGCCGCGCTCGTCGACGACGGCCGCGTCGTGGTCGGCTGCAACGTGGAGAACGCCGGCTACGGGGTCACCCTCTGCGCCGAGTGCGGCGTGGTCTCGCAGCTGCACGCCACCGGCGGCGGCCGGATCGTGGCGCTGTCCTGCGTCGACGCCACCGGTGAGCCGCTGATGCCGTGCGGCAGGTGCCGGCAGTTGCTCTGGGAGCAGGGCGGGCCGGAGTGCCTGGTCGAGGCGAAGGGCGGGCCGTTGCGGATGGCCGAGCTGCTGCCGCACGCCTTCGACGTGGCCGACATCGAGGCGGTGACCGGCGAGCACCCGGTGCCTGTGGTGCCGGACCGGCTGGCCGCCTGGCGGGGCCGGGGCACCGTGTTCGTGCATCCCGACCTGTCGGCCGGGCAGCAGGTGTGGACCGCGTACTGGGAGCGGTCGTCCGGTGAGACCGGCGCCGAGACCGGCGTGCTGGAGGAGGGCTCGACCTGGGACGACCCGGCCGGGGCGATCGAGTGGGGGCTGGCGCGGACGCCGCGCGTGGTGGTGGTGGACGCTTCGGGGACGATCTTCTGGGCTGGTGAGGGTGAGCCTCCTACGGAGATTCCGGTCCGTTGGGGTTGAGCCGGTTGAGTCGGGGTTGCGGTTGGGGCCGGGGCCGACCGCGCCCGGCTCCGGGCGGTCAGGCTTGATCCCTCCGCCGGGCACGGTCGGCCCCGGCCCGACGTGGGCACCGAACGCGGCGAGTGCGGCCGACGTTGTTGATCTATTGATGGGAACTCAAAGGTGAGTGCTTTTACGGCGGTTGATGTCATTCGGGCCAAGCGGGACGGGGGTGTGCTGAGCGACGGGCAGATCGACTGGGTGGTCGACGCGTACACCAGGGGTCTGGTCGCCGACGAGCAGATGTCGGCGCTGGCCATGGCGATCCTGCTGCGCGGCATGACCGCTCCGGAGATCGCCCGGTGGACCGCCGCCATGATCGCCAGCGGCGAGCGGCTCGACCTGTCGCCGGTGTCCCGGCCGACAGTGGACAAGCACTCCACCGGCGGCGTCGGTGACAAGATCACCCTGCCGCTGACCCCGCTGGTGGCGGCCTGCGGCGCGGCGGTGCCGCAGCTGTCCGGCCGGGGCCTGGGCCACACCGGCGGCACGCTGGACAAGCTGGAGTCGATCCCGGGCTGGCGGGCGGCGCTCACGAACGACGAGTTCATCGCCCAGCTCCGCGACGTGGGCGCGGTGATCTGCGCGGCCGGTGACGGGCTCGCCCCGGCCGACCGCAAGCTGTACGCGCTGCGCGACGTCACCGGCACCGTCGAGGCGATCCCGCTGATCGCCAGCTCGATCATGAGCAAGAAGATCGCCGAGGGGACCGGCGCGCTGGTGCTCGACGTGAAGGTCGGCTCCGGCGCGTTCATGAAGAACGTCGACGACGCCCGCGAGCTGGCCCGCACCATGGTCGAACTGGGCGGCGCGCACGGCGTACGGACCGTCGCCCTGCTCACCGACATGTCCACCCCGCTCGGCCTGGCCGTGGGCAACGCGGTCGAGGTGACCGAGTCGGTGGAGGTGCTCGCCGGTGGCGGTCCGGCCGACGTGGTGGAGCTGACGCTGGCGCTGGCCCGGGAGATGCTCGACGCGGCCGGCCTGCCGGACGCCGACCCGGAGGCGGCGCTGCGGGACGGCCGGGCGATGGACGCCTGGCGCACCATGATCCGGGCGCAGGGCGGCGACCCGGACGCGCCGATGCCCGCCGCGAACGAGGTCGAGCTGGTCACCGCCACCGAGGACGGCTGGGTCGCCGAGATCGACGCGTACGCGATCGGGGTCGCCGCCTGGCGGCTCGGCGCGGGCCGGGCCCGCAAGGAGGACCCGGTGAGCATCCCGGCGGGCGTGGTGCTGCACAAGCGCCGCGGTGACCGGGTGCGGGTCGGCGACCCGCTGTTCGAGCTGCGCGCCGAGCACGCCGAGCGGATGCCCGCCGCGCTGGCCGAGGCACGCGCCGCGGTGCGGGTGGCGCCGCACGCGCCGGAGGCGACGCCGCTCGTCGTCGAGCGGATCGGCTGAGGGCCATGGTGCCGCCCCGGTCGGAGTCGCTATCCTCCCAGGCCAGGGGGGACCGACCGGCGAGGACCCGAACAGACAGGGACTGACCGTGCGCGTACCCGCTCCCGACCCCCGGGCCGTCCGGGAGGCGAGCCTGGACGAGTTGTCCCGGCTGGGCCTTCCGCTGCCACCGCCGCAGTTCCCGCTGGTGTGGGAGCCGGACGACGAGATCGAGCTGCGTCCGACAGCGGAGATCGAGGCCCGGATAGCGGTCCTGCACGTGATCCTGGCCCGCTGCTTCGGCATGCCCGCGCAGGCGGCGATGAGCTGGCTGCTGGAGTCGCACCTGGTCGACTCGGTGACGCCGCCGGAGTGGCAGTTCGTGATGGGCGGCCGGGGTGACCACAGGTCGTTCGTGCTGCACCACGACGCCCTGTTCTCGCTGGCCTGGGTGCTCGGGCTGGCGAAGGAGCTGGACCCGACGGTGCCGGTGGACGAGCGGCTGGTCGAGCGGATGCCGAACCTGGTCGCGGGGGAGACGTTCGGCCAGTGGCAGGCCCGGATCCTGGCCGCGCCGCAGCATCCGGGCGACGCGGCGGCCCTGCTCGACCTGCACTACTGCCTGGACTGGGCGTACCTGGAGACGGAGAAGGCCGGCGGGCCGCTGCCCGGGCTGGTGGACGCCAACGCGATCGGGCAGCGCCGGTGGGCGCTGGAGTGGGCGGTGGTGCTGCGCGGGCCGTACCACGACGAGCCGCCGGGCTGGGAAGAGGTCGACCTGTCCACCTGAGCGCGGTCAGCGCGGGCGGTGCACGGTGAGCCGGACCGAGAGCGTGACCGGCACCGGTTCGGGCAGCGCGGCGATGCGCGCGGCGAGCCGTTGCGGGTCGGCGTGCCAGGCGCTCGGTCCCATCCCGACGAGCGTGGCGACCTCGGCGCGGGTCAGCGCGAGCCGGGTCCGGTGCCCGGTGGCGGACTCCTCGGTGAAGCGGGCGCCGAGGCTCCCGGCGACCCGCTCGGCCTTGTCCGGGTCCACCCGCAGCAGGTCCAGCGCGTCGACGAGTTCGGTCAGGTGGTCGGCGGCCGGGGTGACCACGAGCAGCGCGCCGCCGGGGTCGAGCACCCGGTGGAACTCCGGGCCGTTGCGCGGCGCGAACACGTTCAGCAGCACGGCGGTGGACCGGTCGGCCAGCGGTAGCCGCTGCCAGGTGTCGGCCAGCGCGGCGGCGGCCCGCGGGTGCGCCTTGGCCGCGCGGCGCAGCGCCGGCTTGGAGACGTCCAGGGCCAGGCCGGCGGCGTCCGGCAGCGCCGCCAGCACCGCCGCGAGGTAATGCCCGGTCCCGGCGCCGGCATCGACGACCAGGGGGTACGGCTCGACGCCCGCGACGCGTACCGCTGTGGTCGCGAGCGCGGCGGCGACGGTGTCGTAGTGGCCGGCGGCGAGGAAGCCGGCGCGGGCGGCGACCATCTCGGCGCTGTCCCCGGTGTGCGGGGTGCGGCCGGCGAGCAGGTTGACGTATCCCTGCCGGGCCATGTCGAAGCTGTGCCCGCGCGGGCAGCGCAGCGCGCGTGCGGTGCCGGCGGTGGTCTCGGTGAGCGGTTCGGCGCAGACCGGGCAGCGCAGCCGGTCGAGGATGCGATCGTCCACGGCTCAGTGCTCCGCAGCCGGGCGGCCGGTGAGGTGGCCGATCACGCGCTGGCTGAGCGTGCCGAGCGCGGACACCTCGGCCGGGGTGAGCCGGTCGATCAGGTGCCGGCGGACGGCTGCCACGTGCCCTGGCGCGGCGGCCTCGACAGCCCGGCGCCCGGCCGGGGTGAGCACGACGACCGAGCCGCGGCCGTCGGTGGCGCACTCCTCCCGGGTGACCAGGCCGCGTTGCTGCATGCGGGAGATGTGGTGGGACAGGCGGCTGCGGGACCAGAGCATCCGGTCTGCCAGCTCGCTGAGCCGTAGCCGCTGCTCCGGGGTCTCGGAGAGGTCGCTCAGGACGTCGTAGTCCGGCTCGGAGAGCCCGGCGTCCTGCATCAGCTCCCGGGCCAGTTCCAGGTCGAGCAGGCGGCGCATGCGGCGGTAGCCGCGCCACGCGCGGTCCTCCTGCTCGTCCAGCCAGCGCGGTTCGTCCACGAACCGATCCTACCGGTGTTGTTGACATGTCACCAAGTTGCGACCTAGGTTGATGACATGTCAACCAAACTGCCGTCCCGGCTGGTGCGGCTGTCGGCCGGCCTGGCCCTGTTCGGCGGCAGCGTCGCGCTGATGGTCCGCGCCGACCTCGGGCTCGCGTCCTGGGACGTGCTGCACCAGGGCCTCGCCGACCGCACCGGCCTGCCGATGGGCCTGCTGGTGAACGGCGTGGCGCTGCTGGTGCTGCTGCTGTGGATCCCGCTGCGGCAACGCCCGGGCGTCGGCACCGTCGCGAACGTCGCGCTCGTCGGCCTGGCCCTCGACGCGACGCTAGCCCTGCTGCCGCCGGTCGACCCGCTCGCCGGCCGGATCGGCCTGCTGGTCGCGGGCGTCCTGCTCAACGGCCTCGCCACCGCGCTCTACCTCGGCGCCCGCCTCGGCCCCGGTCCGCGGGACGGGCTGATGACCGGCCTGGCCGCCCGCGGCCTGCCACTCGGCCCGGCACGCACCGGGATCGAGGTGACGGTGCTGACGGTCGGCTGGCTGCTCGGCGGTGCCGTCGGCCCCGGCACCCTGCTCTACGCGATCGGCATCGGGCCGATCGTCGCCTGGCTCGTTCCCCGGCTCACCGCGCCGGCCCCGGCCGCCGTCCCGACAGGAGTGACCTCACCATGCCCCGCCTGAACGTCGTCGTCGCCAGCACCCGCCCCGGCCGGGTCGGCCGTCGCATCGGTGACTGGTTCGCCGCCGCCGCCGTCCGCCACGCCGGCTTCGACGAGGTACGCCTGGTCGACCTGGCCGAGATCGGGTTGCCCTTCCACGACGAGCCGCAGCACCCGTCCGAACGGGACTACCTGCACGAGCACACCCGCGCCTGGAGTGCCGAGATCGACGCGGCGGACGCCTTCGTCCTGGTCATGCCGGAGTACAACTACGGCTTCAGCGCGCCGCTGAAGAACGCGATCGACTACCTCTACCACGAGTGGCAGCACAAGCCGGTCGGCTTCGTCAGCTACGGCATGACCTCCGGGGGCCTGCGTGCGGTGCAGATGATCAAGCAGGTGGTGACCACGTTGAACATGACGCCGGTCAACGACCAGGTGGTCGTCTTCCTGCGGCAGGCGCTGGACGAGTCGGGTGAGCTGCGACCCGACCCCGGCCGTGAGGAGGCCGCCGCGCTCATGCTCGACCGGCTCGCGCGGCTGGCCGTCGCGCTCGCGCCGCTGCGGTCCGAGGTGGCGCGGTGAGCGCGGTGAGCGCCCGGCTCTGGGAGCTGTTCGGTGAGCGCGGGCGCGGGGTGCTCGCCACGCTGCGCCGGGACGGCCGGCCCCAGCTGTCGAACCTCGACTACCTGGCCGAGCCGGGTCTGATCCGCTGCTCCACCACCGGCGACCGGGCGAAGGTGCGCAACCTGCGTCGCGACCCCCGGGCCAGCTTCCACGTCACCACCGCCGACGGCGCGGCGTACGCGGTGGCCGAGGGCACCGTGACGCTCACCCGGCCGGCCGCCGCCACCGACGACGCCACGGTCGAGGAACTGGTCGAGGTCTACCGGCGGATCCGGGGCGAGCACCCGGACTGGGCCGAGTACCGGGCCGCCATGGTGGCCGACGGGCGGGTGGTCCTGCGGCTCGCGGTGGAGCGGGTGTACGGCTGGCGTCCCTGACCGGCCCGGTCGGCCGCCCGGCGGGCACCGGGGGTGACTAGGGTCTGAGCATGGTCGCAATCTCGTACGAGGACATCGTCAAGGTCCCGAAGGCGCTGCTGCACGATCACCTCGACGGCGGCCTGCGGCCCGCGACGATCGTGGAGCTGGCCGCCGAGGTCGGTCACGAACTGCCCACCACCGACCCGGCTGCGCTCGGCCTCTGGTTCACCGAGGCGGCGAACTCCGGCTCGCTGGAGCGCTACCTGGAGACGTTCGCGCACACGGTGGCGGTCATGCAGACCCCCGCCGCGTTGCGCCGGGTCGCCCGGGAGTGCGCGCTGGACCTGGCCGCCGACGGTGTGGTTTACGCCGAGGTGCGGTTCGCGCCGGAGCAGCACCTGGAGCAGAACCTGACCCTGGACGAGGTGGTCGACGCCGTCGTCACCGGCTTCCGGGAGGGCAGCGCGCTGGCCGCCGAGGCGGGCACCCCGATCCGGGTCGGCACCCTGCTGACCGCGATGCGGCACGCGGCCCGCTCGCAGGAGATCGCCGAGCTGGCCGTGCGGCACCGCGACACCGGGGTGGTCGGCTTCGACATCGCCGGCGCCGAGGCGGGCTTCCCGCCCACCCGGCACCTGGACGCGTTCGAGTACCTCCAGCGGGAGAACTTCCACTTCACCATCCACGCCGGTGAGGCGTTCGGCCTGCCGTCCATCTGGCAGGCGATCCAGTGGTGCGGCGCCGACCGGCTCGGCCACGGCGTCCGCATCGTCGACGACATCACCCCGGGCAACCCGCCGGTGCTGGGCCGGCTGGCCGCGTACGTGCGGGACAAGCGCATCCCGCTGGAGCTGTGCCCGTCGTCGAACGTGCAGACCGGGGCGGCGGCCTCGATCGCCGACCACCCGATCGGGCTGCTGCGCGACCTGCGGTTCCGGGTGACGGTGAACACCGACAACCGGCTGATGAGCGGCACTTCGATGTCGCGGGAGATGGCGCTGCTGGTGGAGGCCTTCGGCTACGGCTGGAAGGAACTCCAGTGGTTCACCATCAACGCGATGAAGAGCGCGTTCATCCCGTTCGACGAGCGGCTGCGGATCATCGACGAGGTGATCAAGCCGGCGTACGCCGAGCTGATCGGCTGATCACGACTGGCGGGGGTGGCCGGAGAGCAGCGCGGCCACCCCGCGCAGCACCTGCCCGGCCCGGGCCGCCTCGGCGCCCAGTCCGGTCTGCCGGCGCAGCACGGCTGGTTCGGCGCGCAGCAGCGCGACGCCGCGCCGGAGCAGCACCCGGGGCGCCTTGCGCTGTTCGGCGAGATCCCGGGCGAGGCGGCGCAGGAACGTCGCGCCACGCGGGCGGCGCAACGCGTACGCCCCGGCGAGCAGCCCGCGTCGCCGGCACTCGGCCACGATCTCGGCCGCGAAGATCCCCTCGGCGACGAAGATTGGCGATCCGTCGACATCGAATGGCCGGGTGGCTACCCGGCGGTCCGCGCCGATCGCATAAACCGGCACTTCGGCCTTGCCCTCACGGGCCAGTCGGGTGATTGTTTGCACCGCTGTGTCCGCATCCCAGGACAGTGGGGACTCCCAATCCACCTGTCCGTTTCGACGTGGACACGTAGGGTCATCGCCGTCCTTGTAGAAGTCGTCCAGGCAGAGCACCGGAAGTCCGGTTCGCTGGGCTATGTATGACTTTCCCGACCCGGAGGGGCCGGCTAGCAAGACGACGCGGTGCGGGTGATTCATTACCTTCAGTGACTCCGGCCAGACGGATTGCTATCAAATTGCATCAACATCTCATCACACCTCCGGCGAGGGACAACCTGGTCTTTCTCTTTGCGGAGCGGCGTGATGGAATCTCGGAGGTCCGACCCGCCGGGTCGGTCGCTCGGCGTTGCCCTCAGGGTGGCGCGGAGCGCGGTAATGCGAGGGCGGTGACGTGAGCAAACGGCCAACGACGGCGGGCTCCTTCCTGTCGCGGCTGCGCCGGCCGATGAGCCGGCTACGCGACATGCCGATCTGGTCCAAGCTCGGTCTGATCATGATCGTGCCGACCATCGCCACGGTCGTGGTGGGCACCAGTGGTCTGGTCGACCACCTGGAGACGCTCAACAATGCCAACCGGGCGGGGGATCTGGCCAACCTGATCGGCTACTCGGGTGACCTGGTCGACACCGTGCAGGACGAGCGGGTCGGCGCCGTGCTCTTCCTCGGCGCCAAGGAGTTCCAGACCCGGGCGCAGTACCAGGAGGGTTACAACCGGGCCAACCAGCGGGTGGACCAGGCGAAGTCGCCCTACCTGCGGCAGCGTGGCGAGATCGACGACCTGCCCCGCAACTTCGTCGGGCTGCTGGACACGATCGACACCCAGCTGAAGGACCTGCCGGCGACGCGCAGCCAGGTGCTGAACGGCAAGCTCAAGATCAACGATGCCGATCAGGCGTACCGCCAGCTCATCGAGGACCTGCTGACCATCCGCGACTCGGCCACCCAGCTCGCCGGCAACAACGACCTGAGTGACCGGATGCGCGCGTCGGCCGCCGTGGCCCGCCAGAAGGAATACCTGACCCAGCGCCGGGTCGTCGTCCACCAGGCGCTCACCCAGAACCAGTACACCGCCGCGCTGCGCGAGCAGTTCATCGCCAGCGGCACCGGCCAGTCGCAGTCGCTGGCCACCTTCCAGGCCGTCGCCACCGAGCCCGACAAGCTGTTCTACGAGCAGACCGTCTCCGGGCCCGACCTGCGCAAGGCCGACCGCTTCACCAGTTTCATCTCCGGCAACAACAACGGCTCGATGGAGAACGCCCCGTTCGGGTCGGACCAGTGGGACCAGACCATGGTCGCCAACGCCAAGCTGATCCGGACCGTGGAGGCCCGGCTCGACGGCAACGTGGTCCGGCAGGCCGACGCGCTGCGCTCGGACACCCAGCGCCAGGTGTTCCTGGAGACCGGCCTGCTGCTCACCATGCTGCTGCTGGCCATCCTCTTCGCCTACCTGGTGGCCCGGTCGATGGCCCGCTCGCTGCGCGACCTGCGCCAGGGCGCCCTGGCGGTGGCCCAGTACGGGCTGCCACAGGCGGTCGCCCGGCTGCGGGATCCGCAGGTGACCGGCCAGCTCTCCCCGGTCCAACTGGCCAACCAGATCGCCGAGCCGCTGCCGGTGCGCAGCAAGGACGAGTTCGGCCAGGTGACCGAGGCGTTCAACGCCGTCCACCTGGAGGCCGTCCGTACCGCCGCCGAGCAGGCCGCCCTGCGGGCCTCGGTCGCGACCATGTTCGTCAACCTGGCCCGCCGCTCGCAGATCCTGGTCGACCGGCTGATCGGCCACCTCGACCGGCTGGAGCGCGGCGAGGAGGACCCGGACCGGCTGGCCGAGCTGTTCCAGCTCGACCACCTGGCCACCCGGATGCGCCGCAACGACGAGAACCTGCTGGTCCTCGCCGGAGCGGACTCCACCCGCGTGCAGCGCGAGCCCGCCGCCCTGATCGACGTGCTCCGCGCCGCCCAGTCCGAGGTCGAGCACTACACCCGGATCGAGTTCGGCGTGATCGACCGGGACATCGAGGTCGCCGCGCACGCTGTCAACGACCTGGTGCACCTGGTCGCCGAGCTGTTCGACAACGCCACCGCCTTCTCCCCGCCGGACTCCCAGGTCATGGTGGAGGCCCGGCGGGTCGGCGACCGCGCCTCCCTCTACGTGGAGGACCGGGGCATCGGCATCAGCCCGGAGCAGATCCGTGACCTCAACGAGCGGCTGGCCACGCCGCCGCAGGTGGACGTCGCGGTCTCCCGGATGATGGGCCTGGTCGTGGTCGCGCGGCTGGCCGCCCGGCACGGAGTCCGGGTCGAGCTGCGGCCCGGCGCCGACCGGGGCACCGTCGCCGACGTGACGCTGCCGACCTCGGTCTTGGTGCCGCGCGCCCTGGCCGGCCGCGGACAGCCCGGACCGGCGCTGCCGGCCGCCGGCCCGCAGCAGAACGGCCCGGCGCCGGCCTTCGGCGCCCTGGCCGCCTTCGGCAACAACGCGCCGAGCCTGCCGCCCGCGGCGCACCCGGGCTCCTCGGGCAACCAGGTCACGCTCGGCGGACGCGCCTTCGACCCGGCGCCGCGCAACGGCGCGGGCACCCCGGCGAACGCCGCCGGCGGCGGCCGGGCCATGCCGGCCTGGTCCGACCTGACCGGCGCCAACCCGGCCGGCGGGGACGGTGGCTTCGGTCCCCGGCCCGCAAACGGCCAGTCGATGGACCCGCTGCCGCAGCGGCGCAACCCGGCCGACGGCGATCCGGGCAGCACCGGCCAGCAGCCGGCGATCCCGCGTCAGCTCCCGAGCAGCCCGGAGGCGCGGCCCTACAGCCCGCCGCCGGTCTCCGCGCCGCCCGTCCCGCCGGTGTCGGCGCCGCCGCTGCCGCCGGTCTCCGGCGTGCCGGTCTCCGGCAACCCGATGCCGTACCGCCCGGTCTCGGCCGCCCCGGTCTCCGGCGACCCGTTCTCGGGCCGTCCGGTGTCCGCGGCGCCGGTCTCCGGTGACCCGCTGCCGTACCGCCCGGTCTCGGCGGCGCCGGTCTCCGGGCACCCCGCGTCGGCCGCCCCGGTCTCCGGGCAGCCCACCTCGGGTCACCCGGCCTCCGCGCCGCCGGCGAACCAGTTGCCGACGCGCCCGATGCCCGCCCCGGGTGTCAGCGCCCCGCCGGTCTGGCCCCCGGTCGCGCCGACGCCGGCTCCGCCGGTGCCGGAACGGCCCGCCAGTGGCATGGACATGACCACCGAGCTGCCCCGGGTGCCGCGCACGGAGATGCCCGCCAACCCGCAGCCGGCGGCTGGCCAGCAGGCCGCCGCACCGGCGGCGGGCCGCCCGGCCACCCCCGCGGCGCCGGTGTCGCGCCCGGCCGCGCCGCAGCAGCCGGGCAACCGCCAGCGGTACGCGGACGAGACGATGGAGCTGCCGATCTTCCGGGAGCTGGAGTCGGCGTGGTTCCGTACCCGCCGGCCCGGGCCCAACGAGGAGGCGGCGGCCCCGGCCCCGGCGACGAACGGTGGCGCCGCCGCCACCCAGCAGTTCGCCAAGGTGGACACAGCCGGCCGGCCCGTGCCGCAGACGACACCAGCAACGACAGGTAACACACCGATGGCACACACTCCGACGGCCGGCGGAGCACCGCGTGACAACGGCGCGGCGAACGGGAACACCCGTCCGGCGTACACCGGGGGGTTGCCCACCCGGCAGCCGGCCGCGTCACCGCAGTCCTCACCGTGGCAGACCGCCGCCGACGACGGCTGGCGGGCCGCCTCGGCGGCCACCGAGGTGCCGGTCGCGGAGACCACCCAGAAGGGTCTGCCGAAGCGGAAGCCGATGGCGCAGCTCGTGCCGGGCAGCATCGAGAAGCCCTCCGCGTCGGTGCAGCGACGGACGCCGGAGGGAGTCCGGGGCCTGCTCTCGGCCTACCATCGAGGCGTGCAGCGCGGGCGTAACACCGACAGCAACACGACCGGCCCGGAGGGCACTCCGGGCGGGCAGCAGTCCTCGCAGTCTGACTCAGGCCCGGCGGCCGGGAGCGGGCAGAAGGAGCAACAAGGATGACTACTACGCAGGATCTCGGATGGCTGCTCGCCAACTTCGCCGACCGGGTGCCCGGTGTGGCGCACGCGGTCGCGGTGTCGGCCGACGGCCTGCTTCTCGCCTCGTCCCGTGACCTTCCGCGGGACCGCGCCGACCAGCTCGCCGCGATCGCGTCCGGTCTGGTCAGCCTGACCCAGGGCGCGGCCCGCTGCTTCGAGGGCGGGGCGGTGTTGCAGACAGTCGTCGAGATGGACAACGGTTTCCTGTTCCTGATGTCCATCTCGGACGGCTCGTCGTTCGCGGTGCTGGCGGCGCGGAGCTGCGACGTGGGTCAGGTCGGGTACGAGATGGCCCTGCTCGTGGACCGGGTGGGCGATGCCCTGACGCCGCAGCCGCGAACGGCTGTGGGGATGATGGGCTGAATGACGCGCTGGCCGGTGGGTCAGGTGCGGGAACGACAAATACAGCGACGGATGCCACCGGGGCGAGCCGGTGCCGGGTACGAGGGAGGTGAGCGGCGAAATGGCGGATCGTGACGAGCCGACCGGAGCGTTGGTCCGGCCGTACGCCGTTACCCGCGGTCGTACCCGTCCCCGGCTCGACATCGCCCTGGAGGCGCTCGTCGAGACGACGGTGCGCGGCCGAGCGGTTGCCACTGGCAATGGTGGCCACGGTCGTGAACACCAGTACATCGCCGCGTTGTGTGACGGACGTGTGCAGTCGCTCGCCGAGATCGCGGCGCGGATGCAGCTTCCGCTCGGCGTGGCCCGGGTGCTCATCGCCGACATGGCGACGGACGGCCTGGTCGCGGTCCACGAGCCGACCATTTTGGACGACTCCGACGACGCGGTGGGCACTGAACTGCTGGAGAGGGTGCTGAGTGGACTTCGCAGGCTCTGACATGTCGCACCGGCCGCCGGCCCAGAGCGGCCGCGTGACGTCGGCGAAGATCGTTATCGCCGGTGGGTTCGGCGTCGGCAAGACGACGCTGGTCGGCTCGGTCTCGGAGATCACGCCGCTGACCACCGAAGCGATCATGACCTCCGCCGGTGTCGGCGTCGACGACACCCGGCAGGTGCCGGGCAAGACGACGACCACGGTGGCGATGGACTTCGGTCGTATCTCGATCGACCGTGACCTGATCCTGTACCTCTTCGGTACGCCGGGTCAGACGCGGTTCTGGTTCATGTGGGACGAGTTGGTCCGTGGTGCGATCGGCGCTGTGGTGCTGGTCGACACCCGGCGGCTCGCCGACTGCTTCGCCGCCATCGACTTCTTCGAGCACCGGCGGCTGCCGTACCTGGTGGCCATCAACTGCTTCGACGGCATGCAGTACCACGATCCGCAGGACGTCCGGGACGCGCTGGCGATCTCCCGCGACGTGCCGGTGGTGCCGTGCGACGCCCGTAACCGGGAGTCCACGAAGCACGTGCTGATCTCGCTGGTCGAGTACGTGCTCACCATGCGGCGCTCGCGGGCCGTCGCGCCCGCCTGACCGACGCGCGGAAGCGCCCGGCGGCCTGAGGCCACCGGGCGCTTCCTGGCGTCTGGGGACGGACACGGTAAGCGATCACCCGGTGACCCTCCAGGCAGGACGGTCGCCGGGTGGCGTCTGCGGTCAGGCGTACCGGGTCCAGGTGCCCCGGAACACCTGGTACACGGCGAGCGAGTCGGGCTCCATGCCGCCGTGCCGGTCGGCGCTGAACGCGTACCCGCCGGCGATGCCCTCGACGGTCTGCGCCTGGAGTAGGGCACGCAGCCGGCCCCGGTCCAGGCTCGTCGCCATCCGCGCCGACGTGGCGAGGAGCTGGAGCGCGTCCGAGGCGTACGGGGCGAAGTCCGGGCTGACGCCGTGGCGCTGCGTGTAGCGGTTGACGAAGTCCCGGCGGGCCAGCTGCGCCGTCGTGGTGGCGGTGGCCGCGGAGACGTCCAGGCAGGCCGGGTGCACCGCGTACGCGCCCTCCACGGCGGCGGCGTTGGCACCCTGCACGGTGTCGTCGGCGACCGCCCCGGCGTCGAAGAAGATCGGCCCGCGGTGGCCGGCGGCACGCAGCTCCCGCGCGGCGACTCCGGAGTCGGGCGCGGTACCCCAGACCACCACGCCGTCCCGCTGGCCCCCGGCGACGCGCTCGGCGGCGGCACGGAAGCGCCGACCGGTCGCCGGCAGGCGTACCGTGCGGACCAGGTCGGTGGTGCTGTCGGCGAGCGCCTCCCGCATCGCCCGCACACCCGAGTCGCCGTGCATCCCGTCGGCGGCGAGCACCGACACCCGCCGGATCTTCTTGGACTCGAACAGCTCCACCAGGCGCCCGGCCATGTCCACGGCGTCCGGGGTGAGCTTGTAGGTGAACGTGCGTTCGTCCAGCGGCTGCACGATGCGGTCACCGTAGCCGAGTGACAGGAAGGGCGTCTTGACCCGCTGGGCGGCCGCCGCGAGGGCCATTGAGGTCTCGCCGAGCACACCGCCGATCAGCGCCTGGGCGCCGACCCGGGTCAGATCGGCGGCATGGCGCGCGGCGACCTCGGGATTGCTGCCGTTGTCCAGGATCTGCAGCCGGACCGATCGGACCAGGTTCCCGACCGGTACGCCGGCGCGGTTCAGCGAGTCGGCGGTGAGTTGCAGGGCCTGCCGCTGGGCGGCACCGAGCAGCGCCCCCGCGCCGGTCAGCTCGAGACTCGCCCCGACGATCAGGTCCTGGTCGGCCGGCGCGCTGCTGGACGGGCCGTCGTCCGGCCGCTGGCCCTGCGGCGCGCAACCGGCGAGCAGCAGGCTCCCGGCCGCGGCGGCGAGGACACCCCGCCGGGTGAGCACAGTGGAGTCGAACGCCGGTGTCGCCAATGGAATCGCCTTCCCACCCCGGCGAACAGGCGCCGCCGCTGGTCCGCCGGGTATGTTCCCGGCCGGTCCAGCCCAGCGTCAAATCGCCCCGGTGTGGGATGAAACACCCGGCGAGCCCGGGTCAGGAGCGGTAGCCCGCCGAACGGTACTCGTATTCCCGGTCGTCGTCGCGGTCACCGGTGTCGCGGGTGAAGTCCCAGCCCCCGGCCGCCTCACGGCCCGGACGGCCGCCCACGGCGAAGCCGCCGATCTCCTGACCGCGCCGCCACCCCCGGAAGTAGCCGGTGGTGTTCTCGGCGAGGCTCGCCGCGTTCCGGACGATGCGCAGTGGACGCTCCTCGCGCAGCGGGGAACCCGGCACCAGGTTGGCCTGCGGTACGCGCTTGGGCAGACCGGCCTTGGTCTCCGCGCCGACGGCCGGGCGGGCCGCCTGCTCGGCCGCCTGCCAGCCGGTGTCGGCGGTGGTCGACCAGTCCAGGTCGGCCTCGTCGCCGTGCCCGACGAACCAGGCGGACTTGGCCTGCGCGAAGATCAGCAGATCGCCGTCACCCTCGTCGGAGACCGGCGGCGGCCGGTGCTCCTTCGGCGCGGGACGCCGCTCGGGTGCGGCGGGCAGCGGGACCCGGCCCGGGTCGCCCTGGTCGACCAGACGCAGCGGGGGCGTCTCCAGACCGGGGCTCATCTCGTCGCGCAACGCGCGGTCGGCGAGCGGCGGCGGCTCCACCAGCCGCAGCATCGGCGGCTCCTGCGGCAGGTCGTCGGCGAGCCACGGCGGCGTGACGCGGCCCGGGTCGCTCGGCGCGTCCACGCCCCGCCCGTACGGGTAGGTGGTGCCCTCCCGCTCCCGCGCGGCGTCGTCCTCGTTGTTCACGAGCGGCCAGTTCGCCCGGGAACCCGGCGGAGCCGCCTCCGGCGCGGGCGGGCGCGGGGCCGGCACCGGGATGCTCAGGTCGGTGGCGCTGAACCCACCGGTCGGCGGTTCCTGGTGCTGGTTGGTCTTGGGCCGGGGCGGGATGACGGTGCGCTGCCGCTCGGCCCGGGCCTTGTTGATCGCCGCGGTGGTGAGCGTCGGGCGGAACGGCTCGCCGGCCTCGGCCGGCGGGACGGCGCCACGCGGGGAGGGCGCGATCGGCGTGATGCCCGGCGGCGGCGGGGGCGGCGCGGAGACCGGCCGGTTGGTGGGGCCGTCCACCCGCGACGGCAGTGGCACGCCGGTCGGCTCGGGCCGTGCCGGGGGAGCAGACGCCGGCCGGCCCAGTGCGGCCGCCGGAGCGACGGGCGTGACCGGGGCCGGGGCGACGGGCGGCGGCGTCACCGGTGCGGGCGCGACAGGTGGCGGGCCGAGCGGCCGGGGTGTCGTCGTGGCGGCCGGACCGGACACCGGCTCCGGGCGGCTGCGCCGCCCACCGGGGACCGGCTCGGGACGGCCGCGACGGCCGGCCGGCTCGGGTGCCCCGGCCGGCTCGGGACGACCGTGGTGGGGCTCGGCGGCCGGGCCGGGCTGGAGGGAGCGCACCGGCCGAAGGTCGGCCGCCGACGTCGAGGCCAGCTCGTCGACCTGCTCTCCCCGTCGGGCGGCGGCCCGGCGGCCGGTCGCGGGAGTGGGCGCGGTGCGTTCGGCGAGCGCGCCGACGAGCGCGTCGCAGCCGGCGTCACAGGTCCGGACCGAGGCGACGGCCTGCCGTACGGTCTCGGCGACGGCCGCGGTGAGCGTCCGGTTCACGGTGGCCCGCCGGGGCGTCTCGGAGATGGCGACGCGCAGCGCGGTCACCGCGTCGGAGACGGCGTCGGCGTCGGCCACCCCTTCGCCGGCCAGATGGGCGACCACCGCGTCGGCGGTCAGCCCGCCGTCGCGGCCGCCACGGGCCGCGGGGCCGGTGAGCGTGCCCGGTTCGGGCAGCGCGTCGAGCACCGCCAGGGCGACCCGGTCGGCGGGGTCCGGATAGGCCCGCAGCGCGGCCGGATAGAGCTCGCGGAGCACCTCGCGCAGCGTCACCGCAGCGGAGTGCCGGCCACTCGCCAGCGCCGCGTGCGCGGCCAGGACCTGCGTGTATCCGGCGAGTTCACGCGGGGCCGGGAGGGTAACCGCGGAGAGCGCGCCGGCCTGGAGCGCGCGGGCCAGCCCGACCGCCCGGCGCTCGGCGGGCGGGGACTGCATCTCCTCCAGGGAGTCGTCGTCGGCGAAGCGCTCGGCGAAGTCGTCGACCGAGTCGTCGTCGGCGATCGCCAGCGGCCGGCCGGCGGCGCTCAGCAGCGAGGTGACGATGTGGTCGTCGCTGTCGGCGGCGATGGCCGCCCCGCTCGGACCGCCGGACCGCTCCACCAGCAGCGCGACCAGCCGGGCGTAACCGGCGGGATCGTCACCGATCTCGCAGACGTGCAGCAGACGGCCTGCGTCGTCGACCACAGCGGACGTCAGCGTCGTTCCGGCCGAAGCCGTTCGGTCGGCCGGATCTGCCGAGGCCAGACCGCAGTACACGCGCACGAGCGCCACGGCGTCGTCCTCCTCCCGGGACACAGGTCTTGCACTGCCAGAGACTGATGCTCCCCGCTCCGGGTCAGTCGCGCCAGTCCACAACCGCAGAGATCTTCCCGACAATGGTGCGCCAACCGAGACTTGCGGTTTGTGCCCCGATTTTCTTCAGCCGGCGACGACCCAGGAAACCACCGACGCCACCGTTCACGGAAGCGCGCAGCGCCTCGTCCAGGTCGTCCAGGCTGGAGCCGGCGGAGAGCATGTCCAGCACCGCCGGTAGCCGCAGGGCGTACGCCAGGTCACGGGCGATCTCACCGGCTTCGATCAGCAGCTCGTGGTCCCACGCGTCGTGGCCACCGCGCAGGTTCTCCACCACCAGGTCGAGCTCGTAGGTGTCCTCGTCCAGCGGGGCGATGTCGGCCGGCTCCAGCCGTTCGGACAGTTCATTCCAGCTGTCCAGCTGGGACATGTCGTTCGGCGCACCGGAACGGATGAAAGTGACCAATGACTCGGGGGTCTTGAACAGCAGGAGCCGGCCCTTGTGGGTGAGGAAGACCGGCACCTCCTCGTCGCCCGCCTCGTCCTCGTCCGCGTCCTCGTCGTCTTCGGCCTCGTCGTCGGCCTCGGCCGCGGCCTCGTCGTCCGAGGCGTCGGCCTTGCCCTTGCGGCGGGACTTGGCGTCCTTCTCCTCGTCCTCGTCGTCCTCCTCGGCGGAGAGGGCGGCGAACTCCTCGTCGAGGATCACCACCTCCTCGTCGTCCTCGGTCTCGACGACCTGGCGGCGGGCCAGGAACGGGTCGTCCTGGTCGCGCTCGACGACGTCGGTCGGGGTCAGCTCGCGCGCCTGCCGGTACGCCCGCAGCGTGAAGCCGGTGCCGGCGGGCAGGGCGATCTCCACCGGGTCGATCCGCACCTCGTCCCAGAGCGCGCGGTCGGCCGGCGGACGGTCCTCCTCGGCCTCGTCGGCCGCGACGGCGGCGTCGGTGTCGTCGAGCTCGGGCTCGTCGGCGTCGGGCCGTTGGGGCGACTGGCGGGCCACGCTGACCTCCGTGTGCGTTCGGGTTGCCCACCCGGCGGCGTCGCGCCGCCGAGTGACTCTGGGCACATACCCTAGTGGGCGACCGTTCCGGCCGGGAGGTGCACCCCATGGCGTCGCGGCGGGCCGACAAGTAGCGTTGCTACACATGAAGGCGCAGGCGCTGCACGGACACCTGGACGCGCTGCTGCTCGCGGTGCTGGAACGGGGTGCGCTGCACGGCTACGCGATCATCGAGGCGTTGCGAGCCCGCAGCGGCGGCGCGCTGGACCTGCCCACCGGCACCATCTATCCGGCGCTGCGCCGGCTGGAGCGCGCCGGGCTGGTGGCGAGCACGTGGAGCACTGTGAACGGCCGGGAGCGCCGCACCTACGAGCTGACCGAGGCCGGTGGCCGGGCGCTGGCCGGGGAGCGGGCCGGCTGGCGCGAGTTCAGCGCCACGGTCGGGCGGTTCCTCGGCGCGGACGAGCCGCCCACGGCGCCGGCCTGACCGCGCCCGGCCGTGCCGGCAGTGTCCCGGCCGTGCCGGGAGCGGTCAGGCCAGCGCCGGCGGCTCAGCCGGCCAGCCGGCGGTCGGCGAGCACCCAGCAGCGGGCCGCCCGGGCCAGCGCGAACCAGGCCGCCGAGACCACCACCATCCCGATGATCATCGGCGGCCAGGTGAGCGCGGCGTCCCACAGCCCGAGCGACCAGCCGAACAGCGCGCCTCCGGCGGCCGCGCCGAGCAGCAGGCTGCCGGTCAGACCGAAACCGATCAGCCGGGCCGGGTGGGCGAGCCGTGCCGTTCCCCACCGGGCGACGAGCGGACCGGCCAGCAGAGCGGCGAGCGCGAGCGCGGCGACCACGCCCCAGATGACGTTCAGCGCGGCGGAGAGCAGCAGATAGGCGGCCGGCGGCGGGGGACCGCCGCTCCAGCTCGACCCCTGCCAGGTCAGGTCACCGGTGGCCAGGAGCACCACCGCCACCACGAGCGTGCGCAGCGCCAGCCCGCGCAGCGCACCGGCGGCCAGCTCGGCCTGGAAACCCGGCACGAGCTGGGCGTCGCTGCCGAACTCGGCGACCGCCCGCCGCTGCGCCTCCGTCGGCGGCAGGCCCCGGTCCCGGTACGCCTCGACGGCGTCCTCCAGCGCGTGCCGCGCCTCGGTCAGCAGGTCGGTCTTGAGCCGGCCCGGCCCGTGCAACCGCGTGGACAACTCGTGCAGCCGGCGGTCGACCACCGCCTCCTCATGCACCCGCATGCGGTAAGCCTGCCATCGACGGCCGACACCCGCGTCAGGGAAAACCCCGACCGGCCGGGTGTCAGGGCGTGACGGCCAGGTAGCCGCGCTCGGCCGCCTCCTGGCGCAGCCACTGCTCCCGGTACCAGCCGGGGCGGGCCACCAGCTCGTCGTGCCGGCCGCGCTGCACCACCCGGCCGCCTTCGAGCACCACGATCTCGTCCAGCCCGGCCAGGCCGCTGAGCCGGTGGCTGATCAGCAGCACCGAGTGCCCGGCCGGGGTGGCGGCGAGTGCGGAGTCCAGCACGGTGTCGGCCGCCGCCGGGTCGAGCCCTTCGGTCGGCTCGTCGAGCACCAGCACCGGCGGGGCGGCCAGCAACGCCCGGGCCAGCGCGAGGCGTTGCCGCTGCCCGCCGGAGAGCTGCCCGCCCTGCTCACCGACCACCGTGTCCCAGCCGTCGGGCTGTTCGCGTACCCAGTCGAGCAGGCCGGCCGCCCGGGTCGCGGCTGCCAGGTCCGCCTCGGTGGCGTCCGGACGGCCGAGGAGCAGGTTCTCCCGGACGGTGGCGTGGAAGACGTACGCCTCGGCGAGCAGGCCGCCGACGACCCGGGGCAGGTGCTCGGCCGGGATCTCGGACACCGGCACGCCGCCGGCCGTGACCCGGCCGGTGGCCGGGTGCACCGCGCCGGTGAGCACCGCGGCGAGCGTGCTCTTGCCGGCGCCGCTCGGCCCGACCACCGCCACGCGCCGGCCGGCCGGCAGGTCGAGGTCGAACCCGTCCAGCGCGGGGGCGGCACCGGCCCGGTAGCGGACCGTCACGTCGGCGAACCGCACGTCGTGGCCGTCGACAGTGGGCTCCGGCGCGTCCGGTGGCGTCGCCGGACCGGGCTCGGTGAGCAGGTCGGCGACCCGGGCCAGCCCGGCCCGCAGTTGGGTGCGCTGGCGGGCCGCCGCGACGAGCGCGAGTGCCACCTCCACGGCGGCGAGCGAGCCGACCGCGAGGACGCCGACCAGCACGCCGCCGACCCCGGCCCGCAGCGCCACGACCACCACCGCGGCGGAGGTGAGGCCGCCGACGAGGACGCCGAGCGCGTCCACCGCGAAGCCGGTCGCGGCGAGCCGGCGTTCCAGCTTCGCCAGCCGGGCGCCCCGGTTCCCGGCGGCGGCGAGCGCGGCGCCTGTCGCACCGAACGCGGCCAGGTCGGCGGCGCCGTGGGTGAGGTCGACCGCGTCGACGGCGAGCGCGCCCCGCAGTGGGGCCACCTCGTCGGCGGCTCGGCGGGTGATCCGGGTGGCGAGCGCTGGGAGCGCCACGCCGGCCACCAGCAGACCGATTGCGAGCACACCGGCGGCCGGCGGTGAGATCAGCGCGGCGACGCCCACGGCGAGCACGCTCACCAGTGCCGCCGCCGCTCCCGGCACGAGGACGCGCAGGAGCAGGTCCTGGGCCGCCTCCACGTCGGAGACCAGCCGGCTCAGCGCGTCCCCGGTACGCCGGCCGGTGTCGCGCCGGGCGGCGAGCGTGGCGAAGACGCGCGCCCGTACGTCGGTGATCATGCGCAGGACGGCGTCGTGCCCGGCGAGCCGTTCGGTGTACCGGAACACGCCCCGGCTCACGGCCAGCGCCCGGACCGCGACGATGGCCACCGTCAGCCTGTCCAGCGGCGGCCGGCCGGCGGCGCTCATCAGCAGCCAGGTGGCGGTGGCCATCAGCGCCAGACCGGCGAACTCGGTCGCCGCGGCGAGCAGTCCGGCGCCGAGCAGCCGGCGCAGGTACGGCCGGGCCAGGCGCAGCACCGCCCGCTCGGCACCCGGCCGGGCGGGCGCGGGCGGCTCCGGCGCGCCGGAGGGCGTCACCGGCACACCCGCCGGCCCGGCGGGCTCGCGGCCCACCGGCGTCACGCCGTCGGCGGCGGTCACCGGGCCACCGCCGGGCGGGCGGGGGAGACGGGGATCATCGGGGCACCGCCGGGCCGGTGGTGGTCGGGTGCAGTTCGGTGACCCGGCCGTCCTCGACGCGCAGGATCCGGTCGGCGTCGGCGAGCAGCGCGGGCCGGTGCGCGACGAGCAGCGCGGTACGCCCGGTGACCAGCCGCCGGGTCGCGTCCAGCACGATCGCCTCGCTGGCGCTGTCCAGCCGCGCGGTCGGCTCGTCGAGCAGCACGATCGGCGCGTCCCGGAGGAACGCGCGGGCCAGCGCGACCCGTTGCCGCTGGCCGCTGGACAGGCCGTGGCCGCGTTCGCCGAGGCGGGTGTCCAGCCCGTCGGGCAGCGCGTCGACCACCTCGTCCAGCGCGGCGCCGGTGACCGCGGCGGCGAGCGCGGCATCCGGGGTGTCCGGTGCGCCGAGGCGGATGTTGTCGGCGAGCGATCCGGCGAACAGGTGCGCCCGCTGCGGCACCCAGGCCAGCTCGCGCCGCCAGGCGTCGAGGTCGACCCCGGCCAGGTCCACGCCGTCGACGGTGACCCGGCCGGAGGTCGGTGCGACGAAGCCGAGCAGCAGGTTGAGCAGCGTGCTCTTGCCGGCGCCGCTGGGCCCGATGATCGCCACGCGGTCGCCGGGCCGGATGGTCAGCGTGACGTCGCGCAGCGCCGTGGTCCGTTCGTACGCGACGGTGACGTCCTCGAAGCGGATCTCGCCCCGGCCGCGCGGCGCGGGCCGGCGGGGCTCGTCGGCGGCGGGGGTGTCGGTGGCGGAGAGCGTGAGCGCCTCGTCCAGCGCGGTGAGCCCTTCCATGCTGGCGTGGAACCGGCTGCCGGCGGCTCGCAGCGGCAGGTACGCCTCCGGCGTGAGCAGCAGCACCAGCAGCGCGGTGGAGAGCGTGAGGCCGCCGCCGAGCAGCCGGATGCCGACCGGCACCGCGACCAGCGCCACGGAGAGCGTGGCGACCAGCTCCAGCACCAGCGCGGACAGGAACGCGATCCGGAGCGTCTTCATGGTGGCCTGGCGGTGGCCGTCGGCCATCCGGCGTACCACGTCGACCTGACCCCGGGACCGGCCGAACGCGCGCAGCGTGGGCAGCCCGGCCACCATGTCGAGGAAGTGCCCGCCGAGCAGCGACAACCGCCGCCACTGCCGTTCGGTGGCGGCCTGGGCCTGCCAGCCGAGCAGCGCGCCGAAGATCGGGATGAGCGGGATGGTGAGCGCGATGATCAACGCCGAACTCCAGTCGGCGAACACGATCCGGGCCAGCACCGCCACCGGCACCGTGACGCTCAGCACGAGCTGCGGCAGGTAGCCGGTGAAGTAGGGGTCCAGCGCGTCCAGGCCGCGCCCGGCCAGCGTGGCGAGCTGCCCGGCCCGCTGCCCGGCGACCCAGGTGGGGCCGTGCTGGCCGACCGCGCCCAGCAGATCGGCACGCAGCGCCGCCTTGACCGTGGCGGCGGCCCGCGCCGCCACAGTGCCCTGCGCCCAGCTCACCAGCGCCCGCCCGGCCACCGCGGCCACGAACCCGGCCAGCGCCGGCCGGTGCAGCCGCCCGTCGAACGCCGTCGCCAGCAGCGTCGCCAGCGCGGTGGCCTGAGCGATCACCAGCAGCGCGGTGAGCCCGCCCAGCACCGCGAGCACGGCGAGGTCGCGCCGGGCCGCGGGGACCCGACGCAGCAGACGCGGGTCGAACGGGCGGCGGTTCACCAGTACACCGGTGCCCTGCCGTCGATCCGTCCCCGGAACACCCACCAGCACATTGCCTGAAAGCCTAGTAGGGCCGGCAGGAGCGGTAGCGCGAGCCATCCCAACAGCGCCAGCGTGGGGCGGCTGGCGGCCGCCTCGGCCACCGTCAGCGACGCCGCCGGGTCGGCGGTGGAGACCAGGATCCGGGGCCAGAGCGCGGCCCCGACCAGCGGCGCCGGCAGCGCCAGCGCCGTCGCGGTCGCCGCGAAGGCCACCAGGGCCCGGCCCCGCCGCAGTGCCGCGCGGGCCGTCAGCAGCGCCGCCACGAGCGCCAACGGCAGGAGTACGGCCACCGCCGGCCGCGCCACCGCGGCGCGTACCCGATCGGAGAGCAGGCCCAGGACGGTGGCGGAGCCGACCGCGACGAGTGCGGCGGGCACCAGGCCGCTCGCCAGCCGGGCGAGCGCCGGGGCCTCGGCGGCGGGCAGCCGGAGCGTGAGGAACGTCGCACCGTGCACCGCCACCAGCGCGAGCAGCGCCAGCGCGGCGGCGGCGACGAACGGGGTGGCGAGATGACCGACACCGACCACATGGCCGTCCGCGCCCACCGGCAGGCCCTGGAGCAGCCCGGCGAGCAGCGCGCCCCAGCCCAGCGCGGCGAGTACGCAGCCGGCCACCACCACCCGGTCCCAGGCGGCGCGGGCGCTGGCGGAGACCGGGCGGCTGCGCAACTGCACCCCGGCGGTCACCAGCACCACACCGGCCAGCGCGGCGAGCACGGCCGGGTAGAAGCCGGAGAGCAGTTCGCCCTCCAGCCGGGGGAACGCGCCGAACAGGATGCCGACGGCCGCCACCAGCCAGACCTCGTTGCCGAGGAAGAACGGCCCGAGCGCGGCGAGCGTGGCCCGGCTCCCCGGTGCCGGGCCGCGCCGGGCCAGCAGCAGGCCGACGCCGTAGTCGTAGCCGCCGAGCACGAGGTAGGTGGCGAAGAAGAGGCCGAGCAGGGCGTACCAGGCGAGTTCCACGGCGGGCTCCCTCAGACGAACACGGACTGGTGGTGGGCGTCGGTGTCGGGCGCGGGCGGGCGGCCGAGCGCGGGATCGTGCGCGCCCCGGGCGGCGTGCCGGGCCAGCAGCGTCCAGTTGGTCACCGCGAGCGCGCCGAGCAGCAGACTGAACCCGATCAGTGAGGTGAGCATCAGCCCTGGTGAGACGGGCGAGACGGCCTGCGCGGTGGGCAGCAGCCCGTACGCGGCCCAGGGCTGGCGGCCCACCTCGCGGGCGATCCAGCCGAGCAGCATCGCCACGAAGGGCAGCGGCAGGCCGAGCAGGATCAGCCAGAGCGGGACCTTCAGCCGGATGATCCAGTCCCGCCATAGCAGCGGCAGCAGGAGCCAGAGGGCACTGAGCGTGAAGCCGATCAGGATCATGAAGCCGAGACCGACGTTCGACAACACCGGCGGTTCCCAGTCGCCGGGGCCGAACCGCGCGGTCCAGTCGGCGACGAGCGCGTCCCGGTCCGGCCCGCCGCCGAACTTGGTCGGCTGGAGCTGCGCGACCGGACCGAACTGGGCGAAGCCGAAGCCCTGGAGCATGCTGACCGCCAGCGCCGCGGTGACCAGGCCGAGCCGCAGCGAGGTGCGGAAGAGCGCGTAGTCGCTGGTGCGCCGCAGCAGGTGCCAGGCGCTCACCGCGGCCATCAGCATGCCGCCGGTGACCAGGCTCGCCGAGATGACGTGGCCGAACGCCATGCCGAACGTGGGGTTGGTGAGCAGCGCGCCGAAGTCGGTGAGGTGGGCGACGCCGTCGCGGACCTCGTACCCGACCGGGTTCTGGAGCCAGGCGTTCGCCACCATGATCCAGAAGGCCGAGGCGTACGCGGTGATCGCCACGCCCCAGAGCAGCGCCAGGTGCACGCCGCGCCGCAGCCGGTGCCACCCGAAGATCCACATGCCGAGGAACGTGGACTCCAGGAAGAACGCCACGAGCGTCTCGATGGCCAGCGGCGCGCCGAACACGTTGCCGACGTAGCGCGACAGCCCGCTCCAGTTCAGCCCGAACTGGAACTCCATCACGATGCCGGTGGCGATGCCCAGCACGTAGTTGATCACGTAGAGCTGGCCCCAGAACCGGGTCAGCCGCTCGTACACCGGCTTGCCGGTCAGGTAGCCGGCCGTCTGCAACCCGACCAGGAGCGTGACCAGGCCGAGCGTGACCGCCACGAACAGGAAGTGGATCGAGGTGGTGGTGGCGAACTGGAGGCGGGCGAGGAGCAGCGGGTCCACTGTCGTCCTCCCATGGGTTGGCTCTCTTGTCGTAGCCAAGCTACACGTAGCATCGCTACCTATAGAGGTGCGCGAACCCGGAGAAGTCCCGTAGGGGTCGGGGTCAGCTCAGGAACAGGGCGAACGGCAGGGAGACGAGCGTGCCCGCGACCGCCAGCGCCATCGCGCCGAGCACCCGCGGCGGGCGGTCCGCGTCGAGCAGCCGCTGCACGCGTACGTCCAGGTCGCGGTCGCCGAGTCCGAGCGTGCCGGCCGGCTGCACCCGGTGCTCGGCGGCGGCGAACCGGCGCAGCGCCCCGGCGAGCGGCGCGTCCGCGTGCAGTTCCCGGGCCTTGTCGTCGGCGCGCATCTCGACCAGCAGCGCCACCCGCGCGTGCGCGTCCCGCACCCACTGGAACCAGGGCAGCGCCCGGCACAGCGCGGTGAACGGCAGCAGCACCAGGTCGTGCCGCTCCTGGGCGTGTGCCCGCTCGTGGGTGAGCACCGCCGCCAGCTCGGCCGGATCGAGCAGATCGAGCGTTCCCGCGCTCACCACCACCCGGGGCCGCACCCCCGGCAGGCAGTACGCCGCCGCGCTCGGGTGGTCGAGCACCAGCGCGCCCGGCACCGTCGGGTCGTGCCGGGCCACCAGGTGCAGCAGCTCCCGGTGCCGGCGCTGGGCGCGTACCGCGCCGTGCAGGCTGCGTACCGTCGTGGTGAGCAGCACCACGCCGATGCCGAGACCGACGCCCACCAGGCTGAGGTGCACCGCGCCCACCCCGGCCGGCAGCGTGCCGTGGGCCAGGTCGTCGGCCAGCGCCAGCAGCGCCCACGCGGTCGCCCGGTCGTACGCGTCGAGCCCCAGCGCCATCGGCAGCCCCATGGCCGACAGGCCGAGCGCCAGCCCGACCGCCTGCCAGCAGACGATCGCCACCCGGGGCGCCCGCCAGGTCCAGCGCGCGACGGCGAGGACCTGCGCGGTCAGCCAGCAGGCCAGGATGATCGCGGCGAAGTGCAGGGCGTACGCCACGGCAGCCGCCCTACCGGTCCGTCGCCTCGTCGAGCGCCGGCCGGCCGGGCCGGGGATCCTCGACCCGGCCGACCGGTCCGTCCTCGACGGTCGCGGGGCCGGTCGCTCCGGCCTCGGCGCTGAGCGCGGCGCGGAGGACGTCCGCCTCCGTGCCGGTCACCGAGCGGGCGAAGCGCACCAGCGCGGCGTCCCGGCTGCCGCCGAGGTCGAGGGCTTCGAGCATGAGCTGGGCGATGTGTGCCTCGCGGGTGGCGGCGGGACGGTAGCGCCAGGCGCGACCCTCCCGCTCACGCTGCACCATGCCCTTGCCGGCGAGCCGGTCGAGCACTGTCATCACAGTCGTGTAGGCGAGTTCGCGGCCGTCCAGGGCGTCGGCGACCTCGCGCACCGTCACGCCGCCCGACGAGGCGGGTGCCGCGTCCCACAGCACGTCCATCACCGCACGCTCAAGGTCCCCCAGCCGAGTCACCCGGCAATCCTACCCCCGGTAGTAGATCCCTTCCGACCCCCGGCGTGCGGTCAGACGCCCTTCGGGTGCCAGACCGTCTTGGTCTCCAGCAGCGTGGTCATCCGGGTGACGCCGGGGTCGGCGTACCAGTCGTGGCCGGCCGGCGCCGGCCGCAGCACCCGCTTCAGGTTCTCCGCCGCCCTGACCTCCAGGTCGGCCGCCAGCTCGGCGTCGGCGACGCCGGTCAGGTCGATCGCGTTCACGTCCATGTGCGCGGCGAGCGTCGGCACGGTCTCGGTCAGCCGGCCGGTGAGGATGTTCACCACCCCGCCGGGCAGGTCGGAGGTGGCGAGCACCTCGGCCAGCGTCACCGCCGCCAGCGGCGCCGCCGGGGAGGCGGCCACCACCACCGTGTTGCCGGTGACGATCGCCGGGGCGATCACGCTCACCAGGCCGAGCAGCGCGGGCTCCTCGGGGGCCACCACCGCGACCACGCCCGTCGGCTCCGGCGCGGACAGGTTGAAGTACGGCCCGGCCACCGGGTTCGCGCCGCCGTACACCTGGGGCAGCTTGTCGGACCACCCGGCGTACCAGACCCAGCGGTCGATCGCCGCGTCCACCTCGTCGGCCGGGACGCCCAGGGCGACGAACTGCTCGCGCCGGCCCTCAAGCATCTCGGCGACCCGGTAGAGGATCTGACCCCTGTTGTACGCGGTCGCCCCGGCCCAGCCCTTCACCGCGGCGCGGGCGGCCACAACCGCGTCCCGCGCGTCCTTCCGGGAGGCAAGAGACACGTTCGCGGATTGCACGAGATACGACCGTCCCGACTCGCTGCGCGGGAACTTCCCGCCGATGAAGAGCTTGTACGTCTTGCGTACCGCGACCCGCTCAGACACTGAGGTACCCCTCCAGCCCGTGCCGGCCGCCCTCGCGACCGTAGCCCGACTCCTTGTAGCCGCCGAACGGCGACGTCGGGTCGAACTTGTTGAACGTGTTGGCCCACACCACGCCCGCGCGCAGCCGGTCGGCCACCCACAGGATCCGGGAACCCTTGTCGGTCCAGATCCCGGCCGACAGCCCGTACGGCGTGTTGTTCGCCTTCTCGACGGCCTCCGCCGGGGTGCGGAAGGTGAGCACGGACAGCACCGGGCCGAAGATCTCCTCGCGGGCGATCCGGTGCGCCTGGGTGACTCCCGTGAAGATGGTCGGCGCGAACCAGAAGCCGCGCTCGGGCAGCTCGCACGGCGGCGACCAGCGCTCCGCGCCCTCGGCGGACCCGGCGTCGGACAGCTCCCGGATGCGGGCGAGCTGCGCGGCCGAGTTGATCGCGCCCACGTCGGTGTTCTTGTCCAGCGGGTCGCCGACCCGCAGCTGGGCCATCCGGCGCTTGAGCGACTCCAGCACCCGGTCGGCCACCGACTCCTGGACCAGCAGCCGGGAACCGGCGCAGCAGACGTGCCCCTGGTTGAAGAAGATGCCGTTGACGATGCCCTCGACGGCCTGGTCGATCGGGGCGTCGTCGAAGACGATGTTGGCGGCCTTGCCGCCCAGCTCCAGCGTGAGCTTCTTGCGGGTGCCGGCCACCGCGCGGGCGATGGCGCGGCCGACCTCGGTGGAGCCGGTGAACGCCACCTTGTCCACGCCCTGGTGCTCGACCAGCGCCCGGCCGGTGTCACCGGCGCCGGTGACGATGTTCACGACGCCGGCGGGCAGGTCGGCCTGCTGGCAGATCTCGGCGAACAGCAGCGCGGTCAGCGGGGTGGTCTCGGCCGGCTTGAGTACCACGGTGTTGCCGGCGGCGAGCGCCGGGGCGATCTTCCACGCCAGCATGAGCAGCGGGAAGTTCCACGGGATGACCTGCGCGGCCACGCCGAGCGGCTTCGGTTCCGGCCCGAAGCCCGCGTGGGGGAGCTTGTCCGCCCAGCCCGCGTAGTAGAAGAAGTGCGCGGCGACAAGCGGCAGGTCGACGTCGCGGGACTCCTTGATCGGCTTGCCGTTGTCCAGCGACTCCAGCACGGCCAGCTCGCGCGAGCGCTCCTGGATGATCCGGGCGATCCGGAACAGGTACTTGGCCCGGTCCCGGCCCGGCATCGGACCCCAGACCTTCTCGTACGCGCTGCGCGCGGCGCGGACCGCGCGGTCCACGTCCTCGGCGCCGGCCTCGGCGATCTCGGCCAGCACCTCCTCGGAGGCCGGGTTCACCGACTTGAAACTGCCGCCGGAGGCCGGGTCGACGAACGCGCCGTCGACGAAGAGCCCGTACGAGGGCTTGATGTCCACCACCGAGCGGGACTCGGGGGCGGGTGCGTATTCGAACATCGCGTTCAGTCCAGGGTGAAGTAGTCGGGGCCGGCGTAGACGCCGGTCGTCAGCTTGGTGCGCTGCATGAGCAGGTCGTTGAGCAGGCTGGACGCGCCGAACCGGAACCAGTCCGGGCTCAGCCAGTCGGCGCCGGCCGTCTCGTTGACCATGACCAGGTACTTGATCGCGTCCTTGGTGGTCTTGATGCCACCGGCCGGCTTCACGCCGACCTGACGCCCGGTGGCGGCGCGGAAGTCGCGTACCGCCTCCAGCATCACCAGCGTCACCGGCGGCGTGGCGGCGACCGGCACCTTGCCGGTGGAGGTCTTGATGAAGTCTCCGCCCGCGAGCATGGCGAGCCAGGACGCGCGCCGCACGTTGTCGTACGTGGCCAGCTCACCGGTCTCCAGGATGACCTTGAGGTGGGCTGCCCCGCAGGCATCCTTGGTGGCCACGATCTCGTCGTAGACCTCCTGGTAGCGCCCGGCGAGGAACGCGCCCCGGTTGATCACCATGTCGATCTCGTCCGCGCCCGCCTCGACCGCCGCCCGCACGTCGGCGAGCTTGATCTCCAGCGGGGCCTGGCCGGACGGGAACGCGGTCGCCACGCTGGCCAGGTGCACGCCGCTGCCGCGCAGCACCTCGGCCACGTACGGGACCATCGACGGGTAGACGCAGACGGCGCCGACGTGCGGGCAGCTCGGGTCGGCCGGGTCGGGGCGCAGCGCCTTGGCGGCCAGCGCCCGCACCTTGCCCGGGGTGTCCGCCCCCTCCAGGGTGGTCAGGTCGACCATCCGGATCGCCAGGTCGATCGCCTCGGCCTTGGCGGTGGTCTTGATGGAGCGGGTGCCGAGTGCTGCCGCCCGCTGCTCCGCGCCGACCTGGTCCACGCCGGGCAGGCCGTGCAGGAAGGTCCGCAGAGCGGTCTCGGATCGTCCCAGCTCGGTGAGGTCCGACCGGGCCGACGTCGTTGTCGCCGTCATGCCCCGAATAGTACGCACCAGCGAGTCGGGTGATCTTGCTCACGATCCACGGGTCGTGAGCGTCATACGTGAGCGGTGTCGCTGGTCGTACCGCACCCGCCCTGCGCCGCGCCGCCAAACGGTAGGTTGAGCGATCGTGGACGTACACGTCATTGACCATCCGCTCGCCCAGACGCGGCTGACCGCCATGCGGGACGCCCGGACCGACTCGTCGTCGTTCCGGGCCGCGCTGCGCGAACTCACCACCATGCTGGTGTACGAGGCCGCGCGCTCCTTCCCGGTCGAGAAGTACTCGATCCAGACCCCGGTCACCGCCACCGAGGGCAGCCGGCTGGCGAACCCGCCGCTGCTGGTGCCCGTGCTGCGGGCCGGTCTCGGCATGGCCGACGCCGCGCTCGGCCTGCTGCCCGAGTCGTCGATGGGCTTCGTCGGCCTGGCCCGCGACGAGGAGACGTACGAGCCCCGCGCGTACATGGAGTCGCTGCCGCGCGACCTCAGCGGACTGCCGGTGCTGGTGCTCGACCCGATGCTCGCCACCGGCGGCTCGCTGGAGCACTGCTGCCGGCTGCTCGCCGACCGGGGCTGCACCGACATCACAGTGCTCTGCGTGCTGGCCGCGCCGGTCGGCATCGAGCGGCTGGAGCGCTCCGGCCTGCCGCTGCGCCTGGTCACCGCCTCCATCGACGAGGGTCTGAACGACTCGAAGTTCATCGTCCCCGGCCTCGGTGACGCCGGTGACCGCCAGTTCGGCGGCATGCCCCGCTTCTGAGACCGGTCCGGTGCGGGGGACGGCCCTCCGCACCGGGCGCCGGACCCACCCGGCGAGTCGATGCGCGGGGGTGCGGGGAGGCGCTAGCGTTCCGGGCCATGACTGGTGTTGCGCTCGCCGAGGAGTTGCTGCTCCTCGCGTATGACGACGAAACCGGCAAGGCCACCATGCCGCGGATCAGCCTGGACCTGGGCATGGCCGCCGCGGTGCTGGTCGAGCTGGCCCTGGCCGGACGGGTCGCGTACGCGGACGGGAACCTGGCGGTGGTCGACCCCGCGCCGACCGGCGAGCCGATCGCGGACGCCGTACTCGCCAAGATCGCCGCCGACACCCCGCACACGCCGTCGTCGTGGGTGCAGCGACTGCGGCACGGGCTGCGCGACCGGATCCTCTCCGACCTCTGCGAGCGGGGCGTGGTGCGGGACGTCGACGAGACCGAGCTGGGCTTCATCCACGTGCACCGCTACCCGGTGGCCGACGCCTCGGTCGAGGCGGACATCCGGGGGCGGCTCGCCGACGCGCTGACCAGCGGGCAGCTCCCGGACGAGCGGACCGCCGCGCTCGCCACGCTCGTCGCGGTGCTGCGGATGGAACCGGCGCTGGGGCTGACCGGCCCGGCCGCCGAGGACGCCGGCCGGCGGCTGGAGGAGATCGCCGCCGGGGCCGGGTTCTCCGGCACGGTGAGCCTTGACGACAGCGTGGTACGCCCGTCGATCAGCCTGGTCATCGCCGCGCTGGGCCAGGCCGTCGACGCCGCCCTCGGCAAGCGGTAAGGAAGGGCCCCCTCTTAACGCCTCCGGTAGAGGAAGGGCCCCTTGTTAACGCCAGGCGTTAACAAGGGGCCCTTCCTTACACCGGGGTCAGAGGCCTAGGGCGGCGGCGATCTCGTTGCGCAGCTCCGTGACCGCGGCACGCGCTCGCTGCCGGGCCGCCGGCACGTCGCCGCCGCTCACCGGCTCCACCACCTCCAGGTACGCCTTGAGCTTCGGCTCGGTGCCCGAGGGCCGGATCACCACCCGGGCCGCGCCGGTACGCAGGATCACCACGTCCGCGTCGGGGAGCAGGTCGGACGCCTCGGTCACCGGCTGCCCGAGCAGCGCGGTCGGGGTGGCCGCCCGGATCCGCGCCATCGAGTCCGCGATCACCCGCAGGTCCTCCACCCGCACCGAGAGCTGCTCGGTGTGGTGCACGCCGAACTCGGCTGCGAGCTCGTCCAGCCGGTCGAGCAGCGTACGGCCCTCGGCCTTGAGACCGGCGGCCAGCTCGGCGACAGTCAGCGCGGCGGTGATGCCGTCCTTGTCCCGCACGTGCTCGGGGGCGACGCAGTAGCCCAGCGCCTCCTCGTAGCCGTACACCAGCGGCTCCCGGCCGCCACCGGCCCGCACGATCCACTTGAACCCGGTGAGCGTCTCGTCGTAGGGCAGGCCCCGGGCCGCCGCCATGGCCCGGAGCAGCGCCGACGACACGATCGTGGTGGCGTACAGGCCGGTCACGCCGCGCCGCATCAGGTGGTCGGCGAGCAGCGCGCCCACCTCGTCGCCGCGCAGCATCCGCCAGGACCCGGCGTCGCGTACGGCCACCGCGCAGCGGTCCGCGTCCGGGTCGTTGGCGATGGCGAGGTCCGCGCCGGTGCGGTCGGCGAGCGCGACGAGCAGGTCCACCGCGCCCGGCTCCTCCGGGTTCGGGAAGCTCACGGTCGGGAACGCCGGGTCCGGCTCGGCCTGCTCGGGCACCACCCCGGGCACGCCGAACCCGGCGCGCGCGAACGCGGCGGTCAGCACCGCGGCGCCCACCCCGTGCAGCGGCGTGTACGCCACCCTCAGGTCGCGCGGTCCGGTCGGATCCACCACGGCGGCGGCCCGCTCGACGTACGCGGCCACGAGGTCGTCGCCGAGCACCTGACCGGCCGGGCCGAGCGGCACCGCCGCGAGCGGGCCGACGGACCGGATGGCCGCCTCGATCCCGGCGTCGGCGGGCGGCACGATCTGCGCGCCCGCGCCCAGCTCACCGCCGAGCCGTGCGCCCAGGTAGACCTTGTAGCCGTTGTCCTGCGGCGGGTTGTGGCTGGCCGTCACCATCACTCCGGCGACCGCGCCGAGCTGCCGGACCGCGAACGCCAGCACGGGCGTGGGCAGCGGCCGGGGCAGCAGCAGCGCCGGACGGCCCGCACCTGTGGCCACCTGCGCGGTGCGCTCGGCGAAGGCACGCGAGCCGCGCCGGGCGTCGTACCCGATCACCAGCGGGCCCTCGCCGCCCTGGGCGGCGAGCCAGCCGACGAGCCCGGCGGCGGCCTGGGTGACCACGGCGAGGTTCATGCCGTTCGGCCCGGCGCGCAGCGGGCCGCGCAGCCCGGCGGTGCCGAAGGTCAGCGGACCGGCGAACCGGTCGGCCAGGTCGGCCGCCGTGCCGGGCAGCCCGTCGAGGACCGCGCGCAGCTCGTCGCGGTCGGCCGGGTCCGGGTCGTCGGCGAGCCAGCGCTCGGCCCGTACGCGAAGGTCGTCAAGGTCAGTGGTTTCCGCCG
The DNA here is from genome assembly GCF_040648395.1 of Micromonospora sp. NPDC049151. Taxonomy (NCBI): domain Bacteria; kingdom Bacillati; phylum Actinomycetota; class Actinomycetes; order Micromonosporales; family Micromonosporaceae; genus Micromonospora; species Micromonospora sp. NPDC049151. The sequence continues at coordinate 14,276 of NZ_JBEZDP010000021.1, read as the reverse complement.
CCATTGCCTCATGAAAGCACGGCGGCGGATCACCACTGGCCGTCGGCCTCGACTCAGTTGGCCGCCGTGAGCTGGAACGAGCCGGCCATCGCGTCGAAGATCGGCTTGCTCTCGGCGAACCGCGCGTCGGTCGAGGAGAGGTAGAACGAGTAGACCTTGCCGTCCTTGACCAGGCCCCGCCAGATGCCGTGGCGCATGGACTCACCCTCGCCGCAGGTGTATTCGAGCTGGCCGCCGGTCTGCCCGGCCAGCGGCTGCTCCGAGACCGACACCTCGGTGTAGGGGGCGGGGCAGTTCTTGCTCTTGGCGCTGTTCTTCTTCAGGTTCCGCGACGCGAACTCGGCCCAGCTGATCGAGGTGCCGCCCCACGGCTCGGCGATGACCCGCACCTTGCGGCCCTCGTCCTCCGGGTCGACGTAGTCGACGTAGAGGCCGCCGGTCTGCCGCTGCCAGCCCTTCGGCACCTGGATGGTCACGCCCTTGACGGTCTGCTCCTGCATCTCCACCGGGGAGGCGGCGGCCGAGTTCGACGGCAGCGTGCCCACGATCGGCGGGGGCGCGTCGTCGCCGCCGCTGGTCAGCGCGATCACGCCCAGCAGCAGCACCACGGCGAGGCCACCGGCGGCGGCGAGCTGGACCTTGCGCGGCCACGCCTTCACCCGGCCGAGCAGCCCCTTCGCGCCGCCGCCACCGGCGGTGTCCGGGGCGGTGGACGGGGTGGTCCACGGCTGGCCGGTGCCGGGCACCGACCACTGGTTGCCGCCGTACACCGGCTGGGTGGCGTCGACGGTGCGGCCGTACGTGGCCGGCACGGCGGTGGGCACCGCCTGGGTCGCGTCCGCGGCGCCCTGGCCGAGCCGGACCGTGGCGTCCGGCGAGATGCGCTGGGCGGCCTCCGGCGTGCCCGGCCCGGACATCGCGCCGGTCGGCGTGTGCAGCGGACCGGCCAGCGCGTCGGCGCTCGTCTCGTCCAGCGCGGCCGTCGTCGCCGGCTTCTCGGCCGTGGGCCGCTCACCGCGGCGCAGCGCGGCGAGCCGGTCGGTGAGCGACTCTTCCGGGCCGATCATCGCCCGGCCGCCGATCTGCCCGCTCGGCTTCGGCTCCGCCGCGATCGCCGGCGGCGTGGTCGGGCGCGGCACCGGCACCACCGCGTACGGGTCGGTGACCGAGTTGACGGCGGTGGCGGTGCTGGTCAGCGGCCCGGCGAGCAGTTCGCGCAGGTTGGCGCGGGCCCGGTGCACGTCCATCCGGCGGGCCGGGTCCTTCTCCAGCAGCCCCATCAGCACGCCGGTGAGCGGGCCGCTGCGCTGCGGCGTGGCGGGCGGGTCCTCGACCACCGCGTGCATGGTCTCGATCGGGTCGCCCTTGTCGAACGGTGGCCGGCCCTCGACCGCCGTGTAGAGCGTCACGCCGAGCGAGAACAGGTCGCTGGGCGGCCCGAACTCCTGGCCCATGGCCCGCTCGGGGGAGATGAAGTGCGGCGAGCCGAGCACCATGCCGGGCGTGGTGAGCTGCACGTCGGTGGGCATCCGGGCGACGCCGAAGTCGGTGAGGACGCAGCGGCCGTCGGTGCAGATCAGCACGTTCGCCGGCTTGACGTCGCGGTGCAGCACGCCGATCGCGTGTGCCACCTCCAGGGCGCCGAGCAGCGCGATCCCGATCTTGGCGACGGCGCGCGGCGCGACCGGCCCGTCCTCGATCACCATGTCGGCCAGGCTGCGGGCGTCCAGCAGCTCCATCACGATCCAGGGGCGGCCACCCTCGGTGACCACGTCGTAGACCTGCACCACTGCCGGGTGCTGGATCGCGGCGGCGGCGCGGGCCTCCCGCAGTGTCCGTTCGTAGAGCGCGTCGCGGTCGCTCGGGGCGAGCCCCGGCGGGAGGACGACCTCCTTGACCGCCACATCACGGCGCAGCAACGTGTCTGTGGCCCGCCAGACCGTGCCCATGCCTCCGTTGCCCACCGGGGAGCGCAGCGAGTAGCGACCACCGATGGTGGTGCCGGGCGCCGCGCGTCCAGTGGGAGGACTGGCCGGTCCGCCGCTCCACGTCGGAATCTGAGTCACAGAAAAGCCACCGGGGGATATCGAGGGGGCTGGGACACAACCCCTCTATCTTGCTGGTTCCGACGCCCGATGCGAAACCCGACGCGGCGGGCGTTTACCTACTCGACGGTATGTGGTCGCTCGCTCACCTCCGGTGGGACGCCGCCGTGAGGTGTGCGGTATCCCTCACCCACCTGGCGGTCTGCTCGTCTTACCATCCGGTAATGAGCGATGCGCGGTCAAGCGAGTCGGGTTTCCCGATCCAGGGCGTCTACACGGCGGCAGACCTTCCGGCGGACCTGGACGCCCGGCTGGGTGAGCCGGGCGAGTTCCCGTACACCCGCGGGGTCTACCCGACGATGTACACGTCCCGGCCCTGGACGATGCGACAGTACGCCGGGTTCGGCACCGCGACCGAGAGCAACGCGCGCTACCACCAGTTGCTGCGCGCCGGGACCATGGGCCTGTCCGTCGCGTTCGACCTGCCCACCCAGATGGGGTACGACTCGGACGACCCGATCGCGCACGGCGAGGTGGGCAAGGTCGGCGTCGCCATCGACTCCATCGAGGACATGCGCACGCTGTTCGGCGGCATCCCGCTGGACAAGGTCTCCACCTCGATGACCATCAACGCGCCCGGCTCGGTGCTGCTGCTGCTCTACCAGCTCGTGGCCGAGGAGAACGGCGTGCCGGGGGCGGCGCTCAACGGCACGATCCAGAACGACATCCTCAAGGAGTACATCGCCCGGGGGACGTACATCTTCCCGCCGAAGCCCTCGCTGCGGCTGGTCGCCGACACCTTCGCGTACTGCCGCGCCGAGGTGCCGAAGTGGAACACCATCTCCATCTCCGGCTACCACATGGCCGAGGCCGGCGCCACGCCCGCGCAGGAGGTCGCGTTCACCCTCGCCAACGGCGTGGAGTACGTCCGCGCGGCGCTCGCCGCCGGGCTGGCCGTGGACGACTTCGCGCCCCGCCTGTCGTTCTTCTTCGTGGCCCGCACCACGCTGCTGGAAGAGGTCGCCAAGTTCCGCGCGGCCCGGCGCATCTGGGCCCGGCTGATGCGCGACGAGTTCGGCGCGAAGAACCCGAAGTCGATGATGCTGCGGTTCCACACCCAGACCGCCGGTGTGCAGCTCACCGCCCAGCAGCCGGAGGTGAACCTGGTCCGGGTGGCGGTGCAGGGTCTCGGCGCGGTGCTCGGCGGCACCCAGTCGCTGCACACGAACAGCTTCGACGAGGCCATCGCGCTGCCCACCGAGAAGGCGGCCCGGCTGGCGCTGCGCACGCAGCAGGTGCTGGCGTACGAGACGGACCTGACCGCCACCGTCGACCCGTTCGCCGGGTCGTACGTGGTGGAGGCGATGACCGCCGAGGTGGAGGCGGCGGCCACCGAGTTGATGGACCGGGTCTTCGACCACGGTTCGGCGGTGGACGCGATCGAGGCCGGGTTCCAGAAGCGGGAGATCGAGCAGTCCGCGTACCGGATCGCCCAGGAGATCGATTCGGGCGAGCGTGTGGTGGTCGGCCTCAACCGGTTCCAGATCGACGAGGAGGAGCCGTACGAGCCGCTGCGGGTGGACCCGGCGATCGAGGCGGCGCAGGGGGAGCGGCTGGCCCGGCTGCGCGCCGAGCGGGACTCGGGCGCGGTGAAGCGGGCCCTGGCCGAGCTGCGTGCCGCCGCCGAGGGGGACGCCAACGTGCTCTACCCGATGAAGGAGGCGCTGCGGGCCCGCGCCACCGTCGGCGAGGTCTGCGGCACGCTGCGCGAGGTGTGGGGGATCTACCGGCCCAGCGACCGCTTCTGAACCGTCCGGCGGCGGCCCCGCCGCGCACTGCGGTGCGTGGCGTGGGCCGCCGTCGCGCGTGTGCGATCCGGCGATCCGGGTAACCCGATCGGGTGAACGGGGACGGACAGCGTGTGCGGGCGGCTGTCGGGCGGTCGTGTCACCGTCGGGAGTCCTCCGGCAGCCGACAGTTGTCGGGCAATTGTCGGAGCGGCAGTTAATTGCCACGACTAATGCGACAATTCGGAACGGCTGACGGGTATTTGGGGGCCGCTGAAACGGTTACGCGTTGTAGGAGGTGGGGGGCGGATGACGGCGTTTGACCGCGATCTACCTGCTGTCCCGCAGATATTCAAGCCCTCCCACCAGGGCATTCGTGACGCTGCGCGGTCCGACCGCTACACGAAAGATGTTGCGCAGCGTCACCGTCGGAGGTCTAGGCTGTCTGCTGTCCGACCCGAAGATCCATCCACTTCTAGTGATCGAGAATTCGACGTGACGAGTGCGTTGACGCTGCCTTCCGGCGGCCCGCTGGCGTCGTCCCGGCCCGAGGCGCCGACCGGTTACCAGCCCCTGCCCTTCGAGCTCGACCATCTGCTCGCGCTGCGCGTACCCGGCCTCATCGAAACGCGCCGTCACCTCCACTCCCACCCGGAACTGTCCGGCGAGGAGTTCGAGACGGCCGCGCTGGTGCACCGTGAGCTGTCCCTCGCCGGTCTCAAGCCGCGCCTGCTGCCGAAGGGCAACGGCGTCATCTGCGACATCGACGGGCGCCCGGACGGGCCGGTGATCGCGCTCCGCGCCGACATCGACGCGCTGCCGCTGAGCGACCCGAAGGACGTGCCGTACCGGTCGACCGTGGAGGGCGTCTGCCACGCCTGCGGCCACGACGTGCACACGTCGGTGATGCTCGGCGTCGGCATGCTGCTGGCCCAGCTCGCCGACACCGGCCGGCTCGACGGCCGGGTCCGGCTGATCTTCCAGCCCGCCGAGGAGATCCTGCCCTGCGGCTCGCTGGAGGTCATCGAGGCCGGCGGCCTGGAGGACGTGGTGCAGATCTTCGCGCTGCACTGCGACCCGAACCTGCCGGTGGGCAAGGTCGGCCTGCGGGTCGGCCCGATCACCGCCGCCGCCGACAACGTCACTGTCAGGCTCACCGGGCCCGGCGGGCACACCGCCCGCCCGCACCTGACCGTCGACCTGGTGGACGCGCTCGGCCGGCTGGTGACCGAGGTGCCGACGCTGATCAGCCGCCGGGTGCCGGCCAACAGCGGGCTGCTGCTGGTGTTCGGCCACGCCTCGGCCGGCACCCGCTACAACGTCATCCCGTCCGAGGCGTGCGCGGCCGGCACCCTGCGGGTGATGGACCGCGACACCTGGGACCGGGCGCCCGAGATCGTCGCTCAGGTGGTGCGAGACGTGCTCGCGCCCACCGGCGCCACAGTCGACCTGGAATACCTGCGCGGCCGGCCCCCGGTGACGAACGACGCCGGCGCCATCGGCGTGCTCACCGCCGCCACCGCCGCGGCGCTCGGCCCCGACGGCATCGCCGAGACGCCGCAGAGCATGGGCGGCGAGGACTTCTCCTGGTACCTGGAGCACGTGCCGGGCGCGCTCGCCCGCCTCGGCGTCGGCCGGAGCGGGCCCAACGTGGACCTGCACCGGGCCTCGTTCGACGTGGACGAGCGCGCGATCGAAGCCGGCGTACGCCTCATGGTCCAGACCGCGCTGCGGGCACTGGCGGCGGCGCGCTGACCGGACCGTCGGCCGGCCCGGCCGGGCCCGGCGGCATCGGGCCCAGGCCGGGCGGCGGCATCGCGCCCGGGCCGGGCGGCGGCGTCCTCCGGGCCCGCACCCGGCGCCGCCACAGCAGCAGCAACCACAGCGGTACGCCGATCACCACCGCGAAGGGCAGCACCGCGCCGAGCACTGTGAGCAGGACCCGGGCCGAGGCCAGGAACGCCGACCAGCCGCCGCCCAGCCCGGCCAGGAAGCCCAGGTCGGCCTCCTCGTCGGCGGTGCTGGCGTCCTGACCGAGGAACGTCACGGTGATGGTGGACAGCGCGGTCAGGTCCGCCAGCCGGCGCTTGCGGGCCTCCAGCGACGCCAGGTCCGCCTGCCGGGTGCCCACCTCGTTCTCCAGCCGGACCAGCTCGTCGACCGACGTGGCGCGGGCGAGCAGCTTGCGGGCGCTCTCCACCCGCGCCCGCTGGGTGGCGATCCGGGCGTCCAGGTCGACCACCTGCTCGGTGACGTCCTCGGTGCGGATCTCCCGGCGCTCCTGCCGGCCGAGACCGGCGAGCCGGTCGATCACCGCGGTGAACCGGTCCGCCGGCACCCGCAGCGTCAGCGCGGCCCGCGCCTCGGCGGCCCGGCTCGACCGCCGGTCGGCGCCGACGAACCCGCCGGCCGCCGTCACCGCGGTGGTCGCCTCCCGCGCGGCGGCCTCCACATCGTCCACCCGCACCTGCATGGTCCCGGTGTAGATGATGGACCGCTGGTCGACCCGCAGGTCCGCGCCGCCGGTGCCGCCGGGAGCGGCCTGGTCGCTGTCCGCGCCGCCCTCGGCGAGTTGCTCGCTCCCCGCGCCTCTGTCGGCGGCTGGCGCGGCCGAGTCGCTGCCACCGTCTCCGCCCGCGCTGCACGCGCCCACGCCCAGCGCCGCTATCAGCCCCACCGCCACCAGGGCCACGCCCCGGAGTCGCCGTCCACCCATGCCCCGTACTCCGATCCTCGACGGCCCCGCCCGCCGGGACCGATACCTCGGACGTGACGCGTGGTCGCGCCGGTTCCGGCAGACTGCGCTGAGGACATCACGATTCGATAAGCGAGGGATCACGATGCAGGTGACCAAGTACGCCCACTCCTGCCTCCGGCTGGAGCACGACGGTGCGGTGCTTGTCGTCGACCCGGGTGTCTTCAGCGATCCGGCGGCGCTGGACGGTGCGGACGCGGTGCTGATCACCCACGAACACCCGGACCATGTGGACGTCGGCGCGCTGACCCGGGCGCTGGAGCGGCGGCCGGTGCCGGTGCACGGCCCGGCCTCGCTCGCCGGGGTGCTCGGCGACGCGGCCGAGGCGCTCGTCACGGTCGAGCCGGGACAGTCGTTCACCGTCGCCGGGGTGCCGGTGCGGGCGTACGGCGGGCAGCACGCGGTCATCCACCCGGACATCCCGGTGATCCAGAACCTCGGCTACCTTTTCGCCGACGTGGTGTACCACCCGGGCGACGCGTTGTTCGTCCCCGACGACGTGCGGGTGGACACGCTTTTCGCCCCGATCCACGCGCCCTGGTCGAAGTTCTCCGAGGTGGTCGACTTCATCCGCGCGGTCGCGCCGCGCCGGGCGTACGCGCTGCACGACGGGCTACTGAACGACAACGGCCTCGGCGTGCTGGACCGGCAGTACACGGCGCTGTCCAAGACCGACTACCGCCGTCTGGAGCCGGGCACCCGGATCGACGCCTGACCATGGCCGAGGTGCCCGCGGAGGTGATCCGGCGGCTCTACGCCACCCCGCCGGACCGGTTCGTCGCGGCCCGGGACGCCGCCGTCGCGCAGGCGCGGCAGTCCGGCGACCCGCGTACCGCCCGGGAGATCGGCAGACTGCGCCGGCCGACGGTGGCGGCCTGGCTGGTCAACCTGCTGGCCATCCGCCGTCCCGAGCTGGTCGCCGACCTCACCCAGCTGGCCGGGGCGCTGCGCGCCGCGCAACGCGACCTGCGCGGCGGCAAACTGCGGGAACTGTCCGCGCAGCGCCGCGCCGTCGTGGGCGCGCTGGTGGCCGAGGTACGCCGGCTCGCCGCCGCCGAACCCGCCGCGCCACCGGCCGGGAAACTGCCGTTGGGCGAGGTGGAGGCGACACTCAACGCCGCGCTGTCGGACACCGAGGTGGCCGAGCAGGTACGCGCCGGACGCCTGCTGCGGGCCAGCCACTACGCCGGGTTCGGCGAGGTGCCCCGCCCCCAGCTGCGGCTCGTGACCGAGGGCGGGGAGACGCCTGTCGTACCGGATCGGGCGGCCGAGCGGGCCGACGCGCGCCGGGCCCGCGACGAGCGGGCGGCGCGGGCCGAACGGGCCGGGCGACGGCGGACCGCGACCCGGGAGCTGACCCGGGCCCGCGCGGACCTGGACCGGGCCGAGAAGGAGCTGGGAACCGCCGAGGCGGCCGAGCGGGACGGCGCCGCGGCGCTGGACCGGATCGAGACGGAACTGGCCGAGCTGGAGCGTCGCCGGGCCGTGGCCGAGCAGGAGCTGAGCCGGGCCCGGCTGGCCCGCCGTGGCGCGGAACGGGCGGTCACCGCGGCTCGGCGCCGGGCCGGCGAGGTGGAGGCCGTGTTGGAGGCGCTCGACGCCGAAGAGGGGGATGCCGACACCGGTGAGCACCCGGCAGACTGAGCGTGATGAATGGCTACGGTGGAGTGACGGTGGCGGGCCGCCGATGACTCCGGAACAGCTCGCCGCCGCCTGCAAGCCGCTCGTGCTGGAACTCGGAGAGGCGTTCGCCCGCTGCCCGTCCACGCTGCGCCGGGCGCGGCTGCTCGGCATCTCCGGGTGGGCCTTCTACATCACCGGGCGGGCCGGAGCCCTCGGTGACGTCCGCGCCGAGACGGTGGCCGCGGCCCTCGGTTTCATCGCGCCCGAGGCGGTCACCGACGGCTGGGACGCCGCCGCGCGGACCGTCCCGCCGATCGAGGTGGCCGCCGCCAACCTGGCCGAGTGCTGCCGGTGGGGCACCGCCCGGCTCGGTGACGGCGCCGAGTCGGCGCGGCTCGCCGCGCTGCTGGGCCGGGCGGTCGACGCGGCGGACGCCAGCGGCATGCCGCTGTTCGCCGCCTGGCGGGCCATGCCGGTGCCCGAACCGTCACCCGGCGCGCGGGCGGCGGTCGGCATGCTGCTGCTGCGCGAGCACTTCGCCGGGGCGTACCTCCTGGCGGTGCGCGCGGCCGGACTGACGCCGCTGGAGGCGGTGCTGGCCGGGCCGGAGGGCGAGGCGGGCGCGGCCGCGTGCGGCTGGGCGCCCCCGTACCCGCCGGTCGGGCCGCTGGTACGGCGCCGACTGTGGGCCGAGGCGGTGACCGACCGGCTGGCCTCGGCGGCGTTCCGCGCGTTGAGCACCGCCGAGGGCGCCGAGCTGCTGGGTCTGCTCGGTGCCGCGCGGCAGCGCGCCCGCGGCGGATAAATGGGAGGCGATGCGCCCGGTCCGGCTGCCAGGATCTGGCCCGTGACGCTTCCCGCCGGCTGGTCGGCCCGCCGCCCGACCCTCGACGACGTGCCCGCGATCCTGGCGGTGGTGCACGCCGCCGACACGTTCGCCGTCGGCCACCCCGACTTCGACGACGAGGACGTGCGGTCCGCGCTGACCGCGCCGTTCGTCGACCCGGCCCGCGACTCCTGGCTGGTCACCGACCCGGACGGTACGGCGGTGGCCTGGTCGATCCTGGCCAACCCGAGCGGCGTGGGCCGGGAGTGGGTGGACGTGCTCGTCGACCCCGACCGCGGCGCCGACCTGCGTGCCCCGCTGCTGGCCCGGCTGCTGGAACGGGTCGCCGAGCGGGCCGCCGAGCGCGGCCTGCCCGCGCTGACCGCCCGCGCCGGGGTGTACGCGCCGGAGACCCGCTGGGCGGGCGAGCTGACCGAGGCCGGGTTCACCCGGCTCAAGCGCTACATCCGGATGACCCGGTCGCTGGCCGGTCTGCCCGCCGAACCGGCGCCCCCGCCCGGGGTGACCGTCCGGCCGCTGCGCGCCGGCGACGAGAGCGACCTGCGGCTGTTCCACCGCATCTATGACACCGCGTTCCGGGACACCCCGGACCACGACCCGCTCGACTTCGAGCAGTGGCGGGATCTGCTGCCGTCGTACGGCAAGGTCTGGGACGAGTGGTTCCTGGCCGAGGTCGACGGCGAGCCGGCCGGCGCGCTCCAGTCCTCCGACCAGGCGCTCGACCAGGACCGGGGGTGGGTGCGGACGCTGTCGGTGCTGCCCGCGTACCGGCGCCGGGGGGTGGGCGCGGCGCTGCTGCGCCGGGCCTTCGCGGTCTACGCGGCGAAGGGCCGCGCCGGGGCGGGGCTCGGCGTCGACCTGGCCAACCCGACCGCGCCGGTCACGCTCTACCGCTCCGTCGGGCTGGTGGAGGAACGCTGGGTCGACATGTACGAGCGGAGTGTGCCCGCCTCGCGGGTGTGACCCGGCACCCCCGTACCGGGGCCGCCGAGCGCGGCTGCGGCCGCGCGGCGCACACTGTCGGTGTGGGAGACGCGCTACGCCGACGCGGTGCCGGTGGGGCGGGACCGCAGCTCGGTGACGTAGTCGTCCGGCGCGCCCGCCTTCTCCGCGGCGTTCGCCAGCTCCGACAGGTACCACGCGGTGGGCAGTCCGCCCTCGTACCCGTCGAACACGTAGACCCACGCTGTCACGTCTCCGTCCAGCGTCGAGACGCGGACCGTCAGCTTGCGGTACGTCTCGGCGGTCACGCCCTCGATCTCGTCGAGCTGCGCGGCGTCGTACGGGTGGATGTCGTAGAGCGCCACGAACACCCGGTCACCCGGGGACTCGACCACGGTGCTGACCGAGCCCTCCCAGCCGATGACGTCCTCGCCGGCGAAGGTGAGCCGCCACCCCTCCAGCCAGCCGGTGCCCACCATCGGCGAGTGCGGGCAGTAGGCGCGCATGCGGGCGGGATCCAGGTTCGAGCCGTAAGCAGCGTAGAGACCCACGGCGACGACCATAGCCCGGCCGACGGGTGGGGGAGAATACGACAGTGCGTGTCGAACCCGGCGGGGAGAAGAAAGTCACTGTGAGTTTCGACGAAGGGACGGCTCTGTGAGCCAGATCGTGATCATCGGCGGCGGGCCGGCCGGGTACGAGGCGGCTCTGGTCGCCGCGCAGCTGGACGCCGATGTCACAGTGGTCGAGGCGGAAGGCGCCGGCGGCGCCTGTGTGCTGTCCGACTGCGTGCCCTCCAAGACGTTCATCGCCAGCTCCGAGGTGGTCACCGGCTACCGGGACACCGAGGAGTTCGGGGTGCACTCCGACGGCCTGGAGGCGGTCACCGTCGACGCCTCGGCGGTGCACGAGCGGGTCAAGCGGCTCGCCCTGGCCCAGTCCGCCGACATCCACACCAAGCTGGTGAAGGCCGGCGTCGAGTTCGTGGCCGGCACCGCGCGGCTGGGTGAGGACACGCTCGGTCACACCCACCGGGTGATCGTCACCCCGGCCGGCGGCGGTGCGGACTACTCGATCGCCGCGTCGACGGTGCTCGTCGCGACCGGCGCGACCCCCCGCCAGTTGCCCACCGCCGTACCGGACGGTGAGCGCATCCTGACCTGGCGCCAGGTGTACGACCTGCCCGAGCTGCCCGAGCACCTGATCGTGGTCGGCTCCGGCGTGACCGGCGCCGAGTTCGCCAGCGCGTACCTGGCCATGGGCGTCAAGGTCACACTCGTCTCCAGCCGGGACCGGGTGATGCCGCACGAGGACGCCGACGCCGCGATGGCGATCGAGCGGGTGTTCCGCGCCCGGGGCATGAGCATCCTGAACAACTCCCGCGCCGAGGCGGTCCGCCGGGCCGGCGACGGGGTGGAGGTGGTGCTCTCCGACGGCCGTCAGGTCACCGGTTCGCACGCGCTGATCGCTGTCGGCTCGATTCCGAACACCGCCGACCTGGGCCTGGCCGAGTACGGCGTGGAGCTGGCCCGGGGCGGTTACGTGACTGTGGACCGCGTCTCCCGTACCAATGTGCCGGGCATCTACGCGGCGGGTGACTGCACCGGGGTGCTGCCGCTCGCGAGCGTCGCTGCCATGCAGGGCCGGATCGCCATGTGGCACGCGCTGGGCGAGGCGGTCCGGCCGCTGCGGCTGCGTACCGTCGCCGCGAACGTCTTCACCGACCCGGAACTGGCCACCGTCGGCGTTTCGCAGGACGAGGTGGACGCCGGCAAGACCCCGGCCCGCCAGGTGATGCTGCCGCTGTCCGGCAACGCCCGGGCGAAGATGGACGACCTGGCCGACGGCTTCGTCAAGCTGTTCTGCCGGCCGGCGAGCGGTCAGGTGATCGGCGGCGTGGTGGTGGCGCCGAAGGCGAGCGAGCTGATCCTGCCGATCACGATGGCGGTGGAGAACAACCTCACCGTCAACGAGCTGGCCCACACCATCACCATCTACCCCAGCCTGTCCGGCTCCATCACCGAGGCCGCCCGTCAGCTCATGCTCCACGAGCTGGAGTAGCGGCCCTCGCTCGTCGATCATGCAGTTGTGGCCCCCGATCCAGCCGGTATGCCCGTTCTGTGCGGGCCGCAACTGCATGATCGCCGGTCTCGGCCGGGGTGCGGCGGGTGGCGTGCACCGCCAGGGTGGTTATGACGGCCGTCTCGGTGAGGATGAGCGCGCGCTCGATCAGGCCGAGCAGCGCGCGGTCGCCGGGATAGGCGGACCAGATCATCGCGCCGGCCAGGAGCAGGCTGGCTACGGTCAGGCCGCGCAGCCAGGCGGCGGCGTCGCTGACCGGGTGGCGGGCCAGCAGCCAGGCGGCCACCGGCAGGGCCAGGAACGACAGCACCGAGGCGTACCGGTGCACGTACGCGGCGGTGTCCATCTGCGTACCCGGCTCGTTCGTGGGCACCACGGCGGCGGCCAGCAGCCCGGCCGACCAGGCGGTCAGCAGGGCGAGCGGGGCCCGGCCCGCGCCGGAGCGGCGCAGCGCGGGCAGCAGCACGAGACTTGCCGCCGCAAGGACCGCCATCGCGGTGTCGATCACGCCGCCCCGGTCGGAGACGGCGAAGTCGCTGACGGTCAGCGACCAGGGATCCAGGTCGTCGCTCACCTCGAGGTGACCGTTCACCGCGAGTACCGCCGCCAGGACGATCCCGCCGAGGGCCAGCAGGCCGCTTCTCCGCGTTCCAGCCATACGGCCAGCCTGTCGCCGCAACCGCCCCAGACGGATCCGGGACCACCACCCACTTCGCTACCCGGGTCGTCCCCTACCGGACCCCCGAGAACCGCGTCAGGCTACGTCGAGGCGGATGTTCCCGATCCGGGCGACCACATCAAGGTGTCCGCCCAGTCCGGTCACATAGGCGCGAAGGATCTCCAGGTTGACGCTCTCGCCATTCTCGATCTGGCTGATCCGCGCCTGAGACAAGCCCGCCGCTTCCGCCAGTTGAGCCTGGGTCATACCCAGCTGCTTGCGGATCTCCGCCAGCTGCGCGCCGCTGACCGAAGCCAGCATCTTCTCTCGGAGCTGTCCCCGCCGGGCGACACGCTCGCTGTCGTCCCACGAGGGGTCGATACTTCGGGCCTTCGCCTTGACGTCGCGCCAGTTCGCCCCACCGCTCATGGCTGCTCTTCCTTCAAGTTGATCAGGTGCTCCTGGAACCGCTCGTCCGCCAACGGAAAAACCGGACTTATATGCGACGGGGGTCAACGCTCCGAACTGCGCGTCAGGTGCCGGTGGAGTCGGCGGTGGCCTCGGCGCGGGTCTGCCGGTTGTTGCTGATCCAGGTCATCGCCCACCCGGCCAGCGCGAATCCCGTCGCGGCCACCCCGCCGATCAGCAGCAGCCGCCACGCGGAGTGGGTCAGCGCCGTACCGCCCAGGTGACCGACGAGCGCGCCGTAACTGGACCAGGCGAGGGCCGCCGCCGCCTCGTACGGCAGGAACAGGCGGTACGGGTAGCGGCTGCGCCCGGCCGAGAAGCAGGCCGCCATCCGTCCGCCGGGCACGAAGCGGCAGAGCAGGATCACCAGTGGCCCCGGCTCGCGCAGCCCACGGGTGACCCGGGTGGCGGCCCGGCGTGCCCGCCCGGGTGTGGTGGCGCGTGCCGGGCGGCGGGTCGGCGTGCTGCGGCCGATCAGGTAGCAGGCCAGGTCCCCGATGAACACACCGGCCGCCCCGACCGCGATGGTCAGCGGCAGGCTGAGCCCGCCGTACACGGTCAGCGCCCCGCTGGTGATCATGACGAGCTGGGTCGGCACCACCGGGACGAAGGCGTCGACGATCAGCAGGATCAGCAGCAGCGCGTACGCCCACATGGGCGACGCGACATCAGAGATGAGTTCGGCCACGACCGCCACCTCGTCGGAGTTCTCCGTTCGACCGGACCGAGCCTGACGCCGTGTCCGGCGTCACCACCACCGGCCCTGCCGTGCGGTGACAGCCGACACCGGCGGGGCGTAGGTGTGGAACGAGGCAGCCCGCCGAGAGGTGACGGGTCACCGGCGCGTCTGGCTCGGGGCGGGGCGGCACATCATCGATACCCGGAGTACCGTTGGTGGGACGCGGCGCCGGAGTCGTCGGGTCCCCCGTTCTCGATGCCCGGGCCGCCGCGGGTCGCCGGCAGGTCCCGTGCCGGCGACGGGAGGGCGTGATCCTGCGCCGGCTGGATCAGCTCGCGCCGATGTGACCGTACGAGCGCTCTGGGTAGTTTTGCGGTTGCTCGTCCCGAT